>DATEGR010000457.1:0-21646 GCA_035279985.1 Verrucomicrobiia bacterium | reverse complement strand
ATTTGACCGGAGGCAAAGCTTACTATTTCACGGTCATGGCCTACGATGGGAAGGGGGTTACATCCCAGGTCTTAACTGAAACCAGTGCTGTGCCTCGAACCAGCGGCTTTTCGTTGACCACCATGGTTAAATAACGGCATGCCCGGGCATCAAACCTCGCCCTTCGCGTTGGATAACGGACAAATGATGGGTGACAGTTGTTATTGATTGCAATTGAGGACGGGCGCGCACGCCAATTTTGTTCGTTCCGGACCTTCAGATCTTTCCTTGACTCACACCGCTATGCCGTCTCCCCATGGGAGTTTTGCACGGCTACCCGACCTGGCGTTCGTTGGCAAATCGTCAAATTGCAGGGCAGGTCTGCGGCGGGCGCCACCGCATGAATGTGTGATTTGCCCCGGCTTGGATGATTCGGGTAGGCTGGTTCATTCGACATGCAAAAGCCTCGTTTAAGCTTCTGGCAAATCTGGAACATGAGTTTCGGCTTTCTGGGCATCCAGTTCGGCTGGGGACTCCAGATGGCCAACATGAGTGCCATCTACAGTTATCTCGGGGCGCACGCCGATTCCCTGGCCATCCTGTGGCTGGCCGCGCCCGTCACTGGCGTGATTATCCAACCTTTGATTGGGCAATCGAGTGATCGGGTTTGGACGCGGCTGGGTCGACGGCGGCCATTCATTCTGGGCGGTGCAATTCTCGCGTCGTTGGCCTTGATTGTAATGCCTAATTGCCCGTCGGTTTGGATGGCGGCGGGACTGCTCTGGGTGCTGGACGGAACCATCAATGCCAGCATGCAGCCTTTCCGGGCTTTGGTGGCGGACAATCTGCCTGAGGAACAAAATGCCCAGGGTTTCGCTGTTCAGTCCCTGTTCATTGGCCTGGGGGGAACCATCGCTTCGGCTCTGCCGTGGATGATGAACAACTGGTTTGGCTTCACCGCCGAAGGCACCGGACAGGGACAAATACCCATTTCCGTCCGGCTTTCGTTTTATATTGGCGCCGCAGCGTTCATGGGCGCAGTGCTCTGGACGGTTTTCACCACCAGGGAATATCCGCCATCTGACTCCGAACTGGCCACCATCCGCACGCGGAAATTCGATTGGACGCTCGGTTTGGGCGATATCTTCTCGCTGATTTTTCACCTGCCGCGACGAATGTGGGAATTGGGACTCGTCCAGTTCTTCACCTGGATTGGAATGTTCTCGCTATGGGTCTATTTTTCCCCGGCCGTTGCCAAAAACATCTTTCACGCCGTGACCGGCTCGCCGGAGATGGAAGCCGCCGGCTCCTGGTCGGGCTTTTGTTTTGCGGCGTATAACGCTGTCTGCTTCGCATTTTCCTTTGTGCTGCTTTGGGGCACGAAATATACCGGCCCCAAGCTGATGCACATTCTCTGCCTGGCGGTGGGCGCGCTGGGGTTGGCGTCGGTGCCCCTGGCTCCAGACAAATATTACCTGTTGATCTCCATGACGGCCGTCGGCATTGCCTGGGCGAGCATCCTCTCCATGCCTTACGCGATGTTGGCGCCCGCTTTGCCCAGGGAAAAAGTCGGCGTCATGATGGGCATGTTCAATCTGTTCATCGTGCTGCCGCAGATTATTGCTTCGAGCCTCCTCGGTTTCGTCCTGAAGCATTTTCTCCACAGCGAACCCATGAACGCCCTCGTCCTGGGTGGTGTGAGCATGGGACTGGCCGCCTTGTTGACGCTGCTGGTGGTGACCGTCAGGCAAACCGGTGGGGAATTTGCCGCACCGGGCGTGGCCAGCGCGCACTGAACTGCCCGGACTTCGCTCCAGGACAGAATCAGGACAACGATCAGGTTTGGCTGTTTGAACCGGACCGGGTCCGGTTTATTTCGACACCGCACGGTGGTAGATCTGCCACTCGAATCCGTTCAGTTGAAATTGAGGCAGATCGCCGACCGGTGGATCGACCAAACCCGAAATCGGGACAGGTTTAAATCCGCCACCGTTCTTCAATTCGACCTTTCCCGCTACCGGCCGGTTTGAAAAATTGACGGCGACGATAAATTCATTCGTGCCGTCCGAGCGCATAAACGTGACGACATCGTTGGCATCGGAATTGCGCAGCCACGTCACGCGATTGTTGCAAAAGCAGCTGGCGTAGTGCTCCCGCAGGTTGATCAAACCCCGGTAAATTTCGCGCAACGGCGGACGGCCCTTCGGATGCCAGAAAATAGTCAGCTTGTTGAACAACGCCGGGTCCCCGGATTCCGTCGCGTCGCCCACTTCCATGCCGTTGTAGAGCAACGGAACGCCATCCAACGTGAACATCAGGGCCGAGGCCGCCAGCGCGCCATTGATGCCAAAACGCGCCACCGCCCGCGACTCGTCATGGTCGTCCGAGACGCGCATGTGGAGCGTGCCCTTGGGAAATTCCTGCCGGCTTTCCAGCCAGGTGCGTTCCAGATCGGAAGCCGGCGCGCTGTCCATAATCACCTTGTTAAGGCTGGACATCAGCGGCCAATCATAGTCAATGTCAAACGCCTGCGTCATCAATGCCGGTTTGCTGGCCTCGGCCAGCCACATGAACTCAGGTTTGATCTTTCCGATCCTGGCCCGCGCCTCTCTCCAGAAATCCTCCGGCACCATGGAGGCGACATCGCAACGGTAGCCGTCAATATCACAGGCCTGCACCCAGTATTCCATCATCTTGATCATGTAGGCGCGGAGGTCCGGGTTGGCGTAATTCAGCCCGGCCACATCCGTCCATTCAGGAACCGGCGGCAGAATTTTCCCGGTCTTGTCCCGTTTGTAATATTCCGGATGCTTCATCATCACGCTGTCCCAGGCCGTGTGGTCGGCCACCAGATCCATGACCACCTTCATTCCGCGTTTGTGCGCCTCGGTCACGAGCCGCTTGAAATCGTCCAGCGTTCCGTAGCCCGGATCAATGGCGTAATAATCCTTGACCGAATATGGGCTGCCATATTCCCCCTTGCGGCCTTTTTCGCCGATGGGGTGAATCGGCATAATCCAAAGAATGGTGACGCCGAGGTTATGCAATTGGTCCAGTTTGGCAGTGACGCCGTTGAGATCGCCCGCTGGAGAAAAATCGCGCGGAAAAATTTCGCAGATGACGCCATTCCGCAACCACGCCGGGCTGCTTTGCGCCGATTGGCTCGACAAATCCCCGCCTGCCTGCGCCACCGGCGCAAGCAACCCGAGCAATACACTCAAGCATACGCAGGGTCCAATCGCGCGAAGAACCGCATGAAGTTTTGTCATATGGAGACGATTACGAATCATACCTTAATTATCAACTTCCTCCCGATTACGGCAACCGCACAAACATGCAGCATCGCCAATCGTTCCCGACCGCCTGGCCCCGCATCGCCGGACACCACCACGAATGAGGAGACGAAATGCAATGCCACTGCCTTCGGGAAAGACCGTTTTCCAGTTTCTGATTATGTGGTTAAGCTTTTCCAATTCCTGCTCCGATGTCAATAGGCATGCACGCGGTAAAACCGCGTGACGTTGGCCGCACCGCCAGTGTCGCTCAGCAGAATGGTCCCGCCGGTACCGGATTCAGCCTGGCTCACGTTGACCCACGCGGCAGGCGCAAGACTGTCGCTGCGCTGGAGCTGGTAAGTCCATGTGCTTGACGACGAAAAACTCAACTGGACGTTGCCGCCAGCGATCCCCGCGAGCCCAAGGTTGAATGCCGGCAGGGCCGGAAAGGACGCCGGATTGAGCGGGTCTGTGCCGTTTCGATATTCCGTAAGGTTGGACACGCCGTCGCCGTCCCCATCATCCGAACCCCGCGATGTGTCGCCCGCCGAGCCCAGCGCATGGCCGAAGTAAGCCAGCCGCCACCAGTCGGGGATGCCGTCTGTGTCACTGAACACATCGGCAATTTTGCGGACTTGCACGCCGGAAACGCGCGCGTTGTCCACCACGGGCGTGAACAGAATTTGCAATTGCGAATTGGTGACGGCGTTGGTGAAGACGAGCGAAATCGGGATATTCATTCCGCCGGCGGCCGCGTAGATATCGAAATTGGTCAATACCTGTTGGCCCTGAATGAAGACGTTGAACTCGCGTTTGCCGGGGCCGCTCCAATACGTTTCCGCCTCAAGCAAAGTGGTTTCATAGACACCCTCCGGACAATCAAACTCGTAGTAGAACCCGCCACCCGACGTGCTGTAATGCTCGCGCTGGTAGAGTGATTGGGCTGCTGAACAGACGCCGCTGATAACGTTGTTGAGGTAGCCGGTGGTGCCGCCGGAATAGCCGAACGCGCCAAAAGTGTAAGCCGTGTCCAGCAACCAGAGGTTGCCGCTGCAATCGGTGACGTTGGCGGGGTTGCCGCCGCTGATGCGTTGGACGTAGTTGCCCGGTACGTTCAAAAACCGGACGTTGGCGGTGTTCGTAATCGAAATATTGCCGCTGGTATCTGTTGCCCGGGCAGAAATGAGGTGCGGGCCATTAAGAAAATTGGAACTGTTCAAATTCAAACTCCACGCAGTTGTTCCAGCGGCGGTAACCCAGATCCCGTTGTCCAATTCGACCTCGACTTTCTGGACGGCGACGTTGTCAGCCGCCGTGCCGGAAACCGGCAGATTTCCGGAAACCAACGCACCATTCGTCGGCGAAAGCAACGAAATGGTCGGCGGTGTCGCATCTGCGATGCCGGACCCGGTGTGAAATTGCAGTTGATACGGCGCAAACATCGTATTGCCAGAGACCGCGTCCACGGCCGAGTTGGTGATGCGTACGATGACGGTGGACAGCGGTGAAAGCCCGGCGCCGCCGGGGGTGAAGGTCAGGGTGTCGTGCGCGGGCGACCACGCGAAGGTGCCGGCGACAGCCGGCGTCGTACTGAGTGCCGACTGGACGCTGTTGGTGTCCATCGGCTTGCTGAATTGCAGAACGATGGAGGCGTTGACCGGCACGTTGGTGGCGTCGTGTGTTGGCGAATTGCTCACGACCACCGGATCGAGGGGCAACAATTGCGATTGCGCGATGAAAATTTTCGCCGATGTGCTCGGTACGGAAATTGACGGCGTTTGCGAACTTGAATTCAACACGCAGGTTTCATTTGTATTCAGCAGGTTCACCAGTGTCGTTCCACCGGGATAGGTCAGGGTGCAGGGAGACAATATCTGAGTTGAACCGGCGGTGTTCAAAACAATGAATGCTTCCTGCGTGTTCAACAGCCGGGAATAGGCGAACAGACCGGCACCGGTGGAATTCTGGGCGCGATTGCTGTAGGCACCGAGCGAAATCGCGGGATAGAGCCGGCGGAAGTTGTTCAGCTTCGCCACAAGTTGAAACAGCGGATGCGTCATATTAAAACTGTCCACGCCCGCGAGGCCGGCGTCCTTGAACTGCCCGGCGAACATGTCCTCGCGGTCATAGGGATCGGTGGCGCCATTGAACGCCTGCTCGGTGCCGTAATAAAGGCACGGAACGCCGCGCGACGTGTAGAGAAACACCAGCGCTACGGCGAGGCGGTTGGTGGTGCTGGAGTTCAAAAAGCGCGGCTGATCGTGGTTGTCGAGAAACGTCACCAGCTGCATCCGCGAAACCGGGTCGTAAAGGCTGTCAACGGAGTTATAATGATTTTGAATCTGCGAGGTGGCGCCGCTGCCGGAGCCGAAGACGCTTCCGACCATGAAATAAAGCGGGTAATCGAGCACCGAATCCAGCAGGAACGGCCCGCCGCTTTCCGTGCCGGTATAAGAACCGCAAAGCGCTTCGCTGCTGTCGTACACTTCGCCGAACATGAAAAAGTTCGTCTTCGCGCTGTTCGTCCCGGCGAATTGGTGCACGAGCGGACACCAGTATTGCCAGAAGCCGGTATCCACGTGCTTGAAGGTGTCAATGCGGAAACCGTCGAAACCGGCCTGTTGAATCCAAAAGTTGTAGATCGCCACCATGTTCGAGCGGACATAAGGCGATTCGGTGCGGAAATCATCCAGGCCGCTCAGTTCGCCCAACTGGTAATGTGCCGGGGTGTTGTAATCAGGAATGGCACCGTAGTTGTGAAAGAGATTCGTCAGGGCGTTGTTGGACGGAGTGTAAGTTGAATTGTAAATGTCAAAGGGCGGCGCATAGGTCAGCGAACTGCTGCGGTACTTGAGCGTGTAGCCGGCCGGCGGAGCCAGAAAGGCGGGATAGCCGGAATCAGTGCTGTAGATAAGGTCATCGCCGTGATTGCAAATGATGTCGTCAATCACCAGCAGTCCCCGTGCGTGCGCCGCGGCGGTGAAATGCTGCAAATCCGCGAGGCTGCCCCAGTGCGGGTCCACCTTGTAAAAATCGCGCCCGGCATAGCCGTGAAACTGGCCGTGGCCGTTAAGCACGACGGGCGAGATCCAGATGGCCGTGGCTCCCAGCGCCTTGATGTAATCGAGCTTCTGTTCGATGCCCTTGAAATCGCCGCCATGCACCGAGGTGGTGCCGGTGGCGCTGTAATTGCCGTCAGCGTTGTTATTCGACGGGTCACCATCGAAAAAGCGGTCGGTGATAATCTGGTAGATATTTTGTTGCTGCCAGAAGAGGTTGGTGGTCTGGGCCGGCAAATCTGCCGCCAGGATGCCGAACCCGACCGGAAGGCACGAGATAACGCACCGGTGCCAGACCCGAAGAAATGAACACATAATTTTACTAAGCGTGAAGTAAAAAACTATACCGCCGGCTCTGACCGGCTGCCACCGCACAAACATGCGAGGTCATTCCATTTTTTCAGGCGGGACTGGAAAGCCGGGGCCATTGGCATTGCGAAACTTTCAGCGCTGTCTAAATTACCGGAGTGAAACGGCGACCCCACAGCGGCAAGTCCCGGCAACGCCATGGGCAAGGCAGCTCATATGCCAGACCTTCCCGCGATGAACCAGCTCCGGTACTTCCCGTGCGCCGTAAATGGGCCTTTCGCCTGTTCGCCCTGATATGCGTGCCCTTGCTGATATTCGGCGGGCTGGAAGCCGCTTTGCGTCTGGCCGGCTATGGTTATCACACCGGCTTCTTCGACACTGTCGATGTCGGTCACCAGGAATATCTGGTTGATAATGAAAATTTCAGTTTGCGGTTCTTCCCGCCGCAACTGACGCGCTGGCCCAATCCCATTTTGATGGAGGCCCACAAGCCTGCCAACACCTGCCGTATCTTCATTCTGGGGGAATCGGCCGCGCAAG
This sequence comes from Verrucomicrobiia bacterium, assembly GCA_035279985.1. Taxonomy (GTDB): domain Bacteria; phylum Verrucomicrobiota; class Verrucomicrobiia; order Limisphaerales; family UBA11358; genus UBA11358. Next base: position 14,484 of record DATEGR010000457.1, on the reverse strand, counting down.
GAGATCCGGAACCCGCGTACGGCGCGGGACGTTATCTGGAAGTGCTCCTGCGCGAACGATATCCGGACGAACACTTCGAAGTGGTCAACGTGGCCATTACGGCCATCAACTCGAACGTCATTCTCCCCATCGCTCGCGAATGCGCGCGCCATCAGGGGGACTTTTGGATCATTTACATGGGCAACAACGAAATGGTGGGGCCATTCGGTGGTGCGACCGTATTCGGAGCCAAAGCGCCGCCCTGGTGGCTGATCCGGATGAGTGTGGCGGTGCAACGAACCCGGGTCGGGCAATTGATCACGTCCCTGATTCGCCGGCTCAAACACAATCCAGCGGGGGCTTCCTGGGGTGGGATGCAGATGTTTCTGGGCAACCAGCTGGCACCCGACGACCCCCGGCGGAAGGTGGTCTATCGGAATTTCCAACGTAACTTGCAGGACATTCTGCGGGCGGGACTGGATTCGGGCGCCAAAATTATTCTGAATACCGTTGCCGTAAATTTGAAGGATTGTCCGCCGTTCGATTCGTTGGAAAACAACCGTCTGCCACCGGCCGACCGCGCCCGGTTTGAGCAGCAGTTCGCGGAAGCACGACAGCGACAGGCCGAAAGCAATTTCACCGCCGCGGCACAGCTTTACGAAACGGCAGCAAAACTGGACGGCACCGTCGCCGAATTGCAATTCCGCTGGGGCGAATGCCTGTTGGCGCAAAATCATTTTCCCCCGGCCCGTCAACATTTCCAGCAAGCCTGCGATGATGACGCCCTGCCCTTTCGCGCGGATTCGAAAATCAATGGCCTGATCCAGCAGGCCGGACAGGAATTTGCCGGGCCGAACCTTGATTTATTGAATGCCGACGGCGCCCTGGCAACCAATGATCCCGCGCCCATTCCGGGAGACGAAACGTTTTATGAGCATGTGCATTTCAACTTTAACGGGAGTTATCGCCTGGCCCGCGCCTGGTCGGAACAGGTGCAACGTTTCCTGCCCGAACCGGTTAAAGACCATCCCGCCAGCGGCTGGGCTTCACAAGAAACGTGCGAACGGCTGTTGGGATTAACGGACTGGAATCGCAGTCTGGTGATTCAGTCGGTAATCCAGCGATTGCAGCAGCCACCCTTCAGTGCTCAATCCGACAACGCCCGGCGAATCCAATCGTTCAATGACCAGATTGAAGAATTGCACCGGCAAATGGGCGCTGCTGACGCCGAAGCCAGCGCCCGTAAAATTTACCTCAGCGCTCTGAACCACGCGCCCGATGATTATGTCCTGCACGAGAACTTCGCGCAGTTCCTTGAATCCATTGGCGACCTCAAACAGTCCCTTACCGAATGGCAGCAGGCCTGCCAGTTGTCGCCGCGTAATCCTTTCGCCTTTTGTCAGGCCGGCCGGCTGCTGGCGCGCCTGGGGCAGCAACCGGACGCGCAAATCGCTCTTTCCGAGGCCATCTCATTGCATCCCCGTTACTCTGAGGCCTGGTTGGAACTGGGCAAGTCCTGCTTCGCCGAAGGAAAGTATGAACCGGCCTTGAAAGATTATGATTCCGTCCGGCAACTCCAGCCCAATAACCCTGAAGTTTATTTTGAAATGGGCAGGACGTTCTCACTGTTGCAGCGTCCGGCCGAATCGGTTGAACATTTTCGCCGCGCGCTTCAACTTAAACCGGGGTACTGGGAGGCGCACTATTGCCTTGGTGGTGAACTGGCCTTGCAGGGCGAGGTGTCCGAAGCCAAAAGTGAATTTGAAACCGTTATTCAACTGCAACCCGACTATGCGCCGGCCCATTTGAATCTGGGCGTGGCCTTCATGAAGGAAAATCAACCGGACGCCGCCTGTCGGCAGTTTCAGGAAACCTTGCGTTTAGATCCCGGCAATCGCCTGGCCGCGCAGTACCTCATCCAGGCTCAGTCCTTGAAAAATCGAGCTCCTTAGGGACTCTTAAAAGCAGGTAGCCGCCGACGTCAGGAGGCGGATCCGATTTACCGGCCAAATAATGAATCCGCCTCGTCACCTCGGCGGCTACGACATTACTTGAACCGCTATAGTGAAACGCCGCCCTGGTCATGTAGTCGGAGCCAGCTCTCCGCTGGCTGCTACTATTTTTCAGAAGTGCTCCTTAAAGCGATGATGACGGGAAAAACAATACTGTACCGTGTTGAGACGGTGCATCCGGCAAACATTGAGGCGACGATAAACTTCACGGCCCGCCTGGCGTCCGTTGCGCCAGCCAGGCCAGGTCCGCGTTCCCGGTATAAGAAACTGTCGCGATATGCGTGTAAGTGACCGGAACGTTGAACACCCCGGTGACCCAGTGATGAACCTCGGCATGACCGTCGGCGAAAGAAATGCCGCAGGCGTTGCCCAGATAGGCGGAGGGCAATTCGATTAGCGACCCCGTTCCGCTCGCTGCCCTGGGATCGACGTAAAGGATGCCATCATCAATGCTGTCGGGATGCTCATTGATAAACACCCAACTTTCACTCGGATGCCTTAATTGGTTCATTTTAGCGGCGAAAAAAAACGGGTTCAAACTCGACAGACTTGCCGGAGGTTTATAACCGCCCTTACCATTGTCAGCAGGGTGGTTCCATCCATCGCCACCCACGGCGGCATCCATGGAGACGCTTCGCGCACGATGATTGGCAATTTTCCCAAAACCTACCGCCTTCTGTACGAGAGATAAAAAGTTGTCTCCCGGTGAGGTATAAATTTTATATTGGCCGGCACAATAGGAGCCCAGCGCATTGGTTGCCATGTAAGTCACATTTGTATTGTTGGGAGAGAGAGACCAATCCATGTGGCAGTTCTGGGGAATCCATGAGGGGGTCCCGTTGACCGTGACGGACTGGTCGGCATTCGGCACCAAGGTTTCGTAATTGTCACCGGTGTACATGATCCAAGCCAACGTGAGCTGCTTTTTGTTGCTCATGTCGGTGATCACCTGGGCCTTCAATTTGGCCTTGGCCAGGACCGGCAACAACATGCTGGCCAGGATCGCGATGATGGCAATCACCACCAACAATTCAATCAAAGTGAAGCCCAAGCTCCCGGATTTGACCTTGTTTTTTAGTTGCGGATACATTGGAAAATTCCCGCCCAAACCACAGCGTGCACTCTGGTGTTGGGCGGGCGATTTCATGGTTAATTAATCAAAACGGTTGGATTAATCGGAAATAGCTTGCTCCACTTCCCACCGGATAGTTCGTCGAGCTTTGACCGTACGTGCCGGGCACATCCAGCCACCCACCGGTGGTCAGGCTCGCGGCTGTCTGCAAATTGACACCGGGGAGACCCAGCCAGGTAATCGGGACATTGCCCCCCGACTTTGGTCCGACGGCCAGATTACCGAACGATGGTTCCTGAACCATGCTGCCGAAGGTATCCTGCGGCAGGACATAGGTCCCCGCGGACCGGATGTAGCGGATATGATTGGTGCCGACACCGAGGGCCTCGATGGCCAGGCCGCTGTTATTACCGAAAGTATATTGATAGGAAAGCTCCAAGGGGTATCCCGCCGGAATCGCTCCCGACGGAACCGGCACCGTGATCGTATAGATCTCGCTGCCCAACGGATTGTTTTGCATCTGGAAATTGCCAAGCGCATTAGTATAGCCGCCAGGCCCAGTTACTATTAACGAGTTGGTCCACGCATCAAACGAGTAGTTCCCCAACGAATTGGTCGTATCCAGACCGTTCAGATAAACAGAGTCCACACTCGGATTGAATACTGACGAATCTGTTCCCACCGCGTTGGTCATGTTCACAGTGAAGGTCACCATGGTGGGAACCGGCAGCACGGTGTTGCTGGACAGGTCACTGTAACGAACAACGGGCAGCGGAAGGCTGCTGCTGGATACATTAGGCATTACGAATTGCCGGTTTTGGCTGCCGCCAAGAATAGAGGGATTGCCCGGATAGGTGTGGACGGGATTATTTTCATAATTACCCGCTCCATTCAAAAACTTGAATTGCGTCGTGGCACCGTATCCATTGGTGATAATCGCGGTCGCATAGTAAATATTGGTGTTCCCGGCACTCGGGTTGTTTGTGCAAAGCTGGCTGCTCCAATTATTGAAATCTCCCTGCAAATAAACCTGCTGATTAGCGGCCAACGTTCCGTTCCAGGTTTGAACACTCATATCCACTGCGAAGGTGAATGTATTGGTGCCAATCGGAGCGTAGGGTGCATCGCTGAAAAGGACAATCGGCAGTGTTTGCGCATTGCTTAACACGAAACAGAAGCGGTTCTCGTTGTTTTGGGCAATCCCGTTAAGTTTGCTGACAGATTCGTACAGGCCGCCCGTAATTCTATACTTGAATTCGCTGACCGACCCCGGTGACCCAGCTGCGCCTGCATTGGGGAAAGTTCCGACATACACATTGGAAGTCACCAAATTAAATTGATTGGTTCTCAGGATCGTGGGGTCATTGGTCAAAATGGCGGCACTGTCGGCCCAACCGACGAACTGACCAATGGCTTCCACCGTCATCGTGTTGGGATTAAAAACCCCGAGTTGAATCTGCTGGGCCATGTCCACCTGGAAGGTACAGTTGCCAGCTACAACAACGCCGGCCGAGGGGCCGGCATCATTGAACCACTCGACGGGCAGGAACAGGCTCTGCTGGCCGCTGCCTGCGGGAAGCAGCGTGGTCCGGTTGTCGTTGTTATTCGCCGTCGTTTCATAGCCGCTATTGGGGAAGTTGGGGACAAAATATTTCCATTGCAACTGGGAACCATTGGTATTCAGGGTATCATCGTACGTCCCGATGTATAGATTGGTATTGGCCGCGGCAGGATTGTTGGTCAACTGAACCTGAAAGATCTGCGGGTGTCCGGAAAGATAAGGATCAAACGCCCTCGCTTGAACCGTCTGCACGCCGTTGGTGAACGTGCCGCTTTGAACCTGATACGTCATGTCACACTGGAAGGTGATGAGCGTATCCGCGTGCGCCAACGGGACGGCGCCAACCAGCAGTCCGGCGCAAAAAATGGATGAATAAACAACTGTTTTGGTCTTCATAATTTTTTTTATCAAATGGGTTCTCTGCAGTAAAAATATCATTCACGCAGTTAAAAACCACCGCATGTTTGTGCGGCGTGGTCAAGGTCGAATTCCAAATGCCTGCGAGGCGGTCAACGGAATTGGTGGCCTGCCATCCGGGCGAAAGGACCGAAATCAGGTCGTGGTACGTTCTGAAATTTCAACGCAGGGTCATCGCGCTGCGATGACCGCGCCGCGTTCAGCGGCGCAACGAAACACTGGACAAATCAGGTTGGTTCAGGTTCCGTCCGCTGAACGCGGACGGTGACGCCGCAGCGCGGCGTCCTTACCATGGCAAAACGTACCACTACCCGAAATCGTCCGTTCAGTGACATGGCCACAAAAGGCTTCCGGAGTTCAGCCCCGCAGGTATTTGACCACCGCCTCGGTCCGCGAATGAACGTGCAGCTTTTCGTAAACGGTCCGCACGTAACTGCGCACGGTATCAATGCTGATTTTCATGCGATCGGCGATTTCCTTGTAGGAATAGCCATTCGAAAGCTGGTTGAGAAACTCCCTTTCGCCCGGAGTCAGTCCCGACAGCGAGGAGGGCGCGCCGTCCGCCGGCCTGGAAAAAAACTGAACGACACGGCGGGCCAGTTGCGGCGTCATGGGCGAACCACCGGAATGGACATCGCGGATGGCCTCCAACAATCGTGCCGAGGCCGTGCGTTTGAGCAGATACCCGCTCGCGCCGGCTTTGAGTGAATTGAACAATGAGTCGCTGTCTTCGTAAACCGTCAGCATCAAAAATTGCACGCCTGGCAGGGCGGCCTTTAATTGCTGGACACACTCCACCCCTTTCATACCGGGCAGGTTGATGTCCATGAGCACCACGTCGGGCGGGTGGCGCGGGATTTCCTTCAACGCCGTTTCCGCGTTCGCGTAGTCGCCGGCGAGTTTGAAGTTCGGCGCGCGGCGAATGAGCGAGGCGAGGCTGGTGCGGATGCCTTCGTCGTCGTCCACAATGGCAACTTTGATCTGCATATCCTGGGCAATGCTGGCAACCACACTGTACTAATTACCCCAATCCCGGCAACTTCTCTACTGCATGAACGTGCGGCATTGAACCCGCGCTCAAGTTCTTTGACCCTTCTTTTTGTTCCGCAAATCCACCGAAAGTTTCACCATCGTCCCCTTGCCGATGGCGCTTTGCCACTCCAATTCCCCGCCGATGGCCTCAGCCCGACGACGCATGTTTCCCAAGCCATTGCGGCGGCCTTCCGACAATGACGACAAATCAAACCCCTTGCCATCGTCCTGCACCAGGATTTCCAGCGTGTCGCCGGAAATTTTCGCGTGGACCTGAACTTCGCCGGCGCCGGCATGCTTGAGCGCGTTGGTCAGCGCTTCTTTGACAATGAGGAAAATGTTGTGGCGGACATCCGGCGGCAGCGCCGTGGCCGGCAGGTCATGGGGCAGATCCAGCCGGCAGTGCGTGGGGTTGCCGTCGAAGAGTTCATTCGCAAAATGGGCGATGTAGTCCGTCAGACTTTGCAGCGTATCGCTGCCGGGACGCACCGCCCAGACGATTTCCTCCAGCGCCCGCACCGTTTGATCGGCGGATTGGGCCAATTTATTGGCATGCACCTCCACTTGTTCGGGGTTGTCCTTATCCGTTTTCACCAGACCACTTAACAGCGACAACCGGGTCAGCGTCGAGCCAAGCTCGTCGTGCAAATCCTGGGCGATGCGCGCGCGCTCCTGTTCCAGCGCGTGCTGCTGTTCCGCCCGCTGCAATTGGAGCTGATACTTTCGCCGCTCGACCATGCGCACCGTGGTGCCAACGGCGGCGAGTACAAACAGCGCCATTAATGTGGTAAACCACCACGTCTGCCAGAAGCGGACGATGACAAAGTCGTTGAACGACGTGGCGATGGCCATGTCGCTGAAAATCCAGCCGTTCCCGCCGTCCCCGCTTGCGCCGCCGGTGCCGCGGTGGCGCAGGCGGATTTCGTCGAAAGTTGCCTTCGCTTTGAATTTGGTCGTGATATTGTCTGCCTGATTTTCCGCCGTCGCCCCGTGCGCCAAATTCGGATCCAGCCAGACCGTCACCAAATCATCGTCGCCGGGAACGTATTGTACTTTGAAAACAATCGTGCGCGGATGATTGTGGCTCGGCAATTCGTAGGGAAAAAATTTTCCCATGCCTACGGCTTCCGGATGGGACGACTGCAAGTTGTATTCGCCGGCGTCGTTAAAGGTTAATTCGTTGGGTGGCTTGTTTGACGGCCCGGTTTCCGAGGCGTAAGCTGCCGAAAATCCCCATGCTTCCCAGGCATTGCCCACGCCCAATCGCAACTGGTTGCCTTCCACCAGTTGAAACAAGGCATAGTACGGCTCGTCAGCGGGATCTGAAAGCGGGTCCACCCGGAATTTGAAATAAAGCGCATCGCTCGCCTTGTCATCGCGCTTGACCTTGCCGCCTAAAATGTCCGCTCCATCCGGCGTGGCATGAATCACCCGCGAACCGGGATCGCTCCATAAAATCGTGGCGTGAACCGGCACCGGCCATGCCAGCACCATCACTGCCCCCGCATAAATCGGGACAAAGATAAACTTCAAACCCGATTGAAAAAACGGCAAACCAGGTCGGTTGGAAACAACGGGGCTGCGCAGCACGGTTTCACCTTATAATCGTCGCCCCAGCAAGACAAGCAGAAGGATGGGCACGTCCCGGGCCAGAACGATGCAACCGAACGTGACGGACCATGCTGCACCTCCACCGTAGGACAGGCGTCGCGCCTGTCTCCATCTAAAAAGGTTCCCTCACCGTTCGGTGTGACGCGGCTGGAATACGCAGCCTCCGATCCTATCTGTTTTCATCAAGTTAGAGACAGGTCCGACGCCTGTCCTGCTGCGTGGATTCGGTTAAAAGCGTGTCTGAAATATGGAATTTTCAGACCCGCTCTCAGTCAACGGTTGTAGCGCGCCGATTTCGCGCCACAGGCTCGATTCTACCACAAATCAACGGACCACCAAAGGGACGGCCGGTTCGTCGCACATTTATGCGGTTGAGGTTGGGGTGAAATGTTTGACATGTTGGGTGCGTGCGCAACCTGTTTTTCCGACCAACGGCTGTTTTGTCCCCTTTGGGAAAAGTCACCACCCGGCTCATTCTTTTGTTCGCAGCGTGGGCCGGTCTGGCAGCTACGCCGGTGGTTGCGGCCAAACCTGAAGCCCCGGACATCATCGTGGGAAAGGTCCGCGTCCAGTTGCTTTCCGACTCACTGGTCCGACTGGAATTGCAGGGACCGGAGGGATTCGAAAACCGCGCCACGTTTCATGTCGTGAATCGGGATTGGCCCGGAACTGCCTTCACCACCAACACCACTGCCGCTGACGTGGTCGTCCGCACGGCCAGCTATACGGTGCGCATTCCGCAAAATGCCAGATCACTGGATGGGGTGCGGGTGGAATCCACCAGCGGGCAATTGCTTTATACTTATGACGGCAAGCTGGAAAACAGCAAATGGCTGCCCGGACCGGCGGACAAACCGGAAGTCTGGTCGTTTGCCGATACGCCCCGAATTATTCCGCCGGCGTGGGGGCTCACGCCGCCACCCAAACCGATGCCGAATGGCGGTTGGGACCTGGGCAATAATGCGCCGGACGTTTTTGTTTTTGTCCCGCGTGGAAATTATTACACGTTGCGAAAGGATTTCCTCAAGCTCACCGGCCCGACCGGGATGCCGCCGTTGTTCCTGTTCGGCGCGTTTGACAGCCGCTGGTATGATTATAGTGAAGCAACGGCGTTGAAACAGATTGACGATTACCGGGCGCACCGGATTCCCCTGGACGTGCTCGTCGTCGACACCGGCTGGCGCGCGGGCGCGTCCACCGGTTATCAGCCAAATACAAATTTATTTCCCGATGTGGCGCGGTTTCTCCGCGAGGCACATGCCAGGCACGTCCGGGTTTTGTTCAACGACCATCCCGAGCCGCTGAACACAAACGTGACCGGGCTGGACGCGAAGGAGTTGAATTATCGCTTCAATGGCTTGTCGGGCCTGTTGAACGACGGCCTGGACCTCTGGTGGTATGACCGCAACTGGTGGGTCGCGCTCGTCCCGCCCGAGCCGGGCTTGAAGAAGGAAGTCTGGGGCATGCGTCTCTATCACGACACGACTGCGCGCGTCCGGCCGGAGCAACGTCCGCTGATCATGGCCAACGTGGACGGCATCGACAACGGCATCCGCAAACGTCCGATGGACGTGGCAGCGCACCGGTTTCCGTTCCAGTGGACCGGTGATATCGGGCCGGGCTACGATTTTCTGCGGCGCGCTGTGGAGAACGCGGTTTATTCCGGCGTCCAGTCGCTGTTTCCCTACGAGAGCGACGATTTGGGCGGGCACGTCGCCAACCCGACGCCCGAGCAATACATCCGCTGGATTGAGTACGGCGCGCTTTCGCCGGTCTATCGCCCGCATTGCACCCACAACCTGCAGCGGATGCCGTGGGTGTTCGGGCCGGAAGCGGAAAGCGTCGCCCGCCGTTTCGTGGACCTGCGCTATCGCCTGCTGCCGGTCCTTTACGCCGCGGCCCATGAAAATTATGAAACCGGCGAACCCCTGCTCCGCCGGCTTGACCTGGATTATCCGCAATTTCCCGAGGCGAATAACAACGACGAATATCTGCTCGGCAACAACATTCTGGTCGCACCGGTTTTGGAAGGCTCCGCGCGAATCGTCCCGGCCAACTGGCTGACCGCACCGGACGGCCAACAGGGATTGAAAGCGGAATTTTTTGAGAACGTGAATTTATCCGGCACGCCGGCATTGACGCGGACGGACGCCGGTGTGGATTTCGATTGGGGGATGAACAGCCCGGCGCCCGACCTGCCGAGCCAAAATTATTCGGTGCGCTGGACGGGAACCATTGAAGTGCCGGCGGCGGCCGGCGATGTGGTTTTATCAAGCCTGGCCGACGATGGCGCGCGGGTGTGGGTGGATGGCGAAGAAGTGATTAACGCCTGGGGGCCACATGCTCTGACCGCGACGGACGCCTCCGCCGTATTGACCGCCGGACGACCACATCAGTTGCGCATTGAGTATCTGCAATTGGGCTTCAATGCCGCCATGAAACTGCAATGGCATCCGGTAAAAGCCCGGTCCGCGACCCGGACCGCCTGGATCCCGCCAGGCAACTGGATTGACGTCTGGACGGGTAAAATGATTTCCGGTCCCGCCATGGTCACGAACGATGTTCCGCTGGATCAAATGCCGATTTGCATCCGGTCCGGTGCCGTTGTGCCGCTGGCGCCGGAAATGCAATTTACCGGCGAAAAACCATGGGACCCGGTCACGCTTGATTGTTATCCGTACGCGGGTGAAACTAATTCGGCGGTGTTGTATGAGGATGACACATTGACCACGGCTTACCAGCGAGGTGAATTCCGTAGCACGCTTATCACGGCGGCAACCGGCGAAACGGCCAAAATAATTCATGTGGAAATTGGCGCCGCGGAAGGACATTTTCGCGGTGCGTTGGACAAACGGGCCTGGATCCTGCGGATCCATCCGCCGGCCGACTGGCCAAAGAATCCGCCGCAAGTCGCCGTTAACGGCAGGAAAATCGACCTCCCCAGCCGCTGGCTCAAGCGCGATACGATCGCAATGCCGCTGGGCGATCCGACCGGCGCACCGGACGGGGGCATCTTTGAAATCACCCTCCCCACAACGCCGGTTTCCCAAAGCCAGTCAGTGTTAATTTCCTTTGAGCCGTGAAACATCGGATGGTGGCATTCACGCATTGCGCGTTTTGCCGCGTCGGCTAACCTGTTGGCCATGAATGAATTCCTCGGTTATCGAAATCTTATTTGCCTTTGTGTCTTCGTCATTTCAACAACGGTTTGTACGCCGGCGAGGGCTTCCGAACCGGCAGGCACCACAAGCGCCGGCGTGGTTTCCGACGCGCCCGGAGAAAACCTTTCACCTCGAGGACCATATCTGGCGATAACGAACTTCACCACAACCGGCCTGGTCGAAGCGCGAATTTATCGGAACTCAGGCCACCTCTCCCTGCTCGGATCCGACCTGGCGGGGAATCCCCTGGCCAACGCGGTCACCTTCGCGCCGCCACGGGTCAGGCTCGGCGGGCAGTGGCACAGTCTGGGTCGCATTTTATCTTCGACGGCTTTCGGTAATGGACTGGAGGTTGTACAGCAACTCTCGAACACCAGCGTCGTGGCCCGGCTGACTTTTTTGACAGCAGGCGTGATGCGTTACGAAGTCATGGATTGGCAAGGGCTGCCGGTCGAGGAAACTGTGGTCCAGGCCGCTTCCGACATAAGCGAGCATTTCTACGGCTTCGGCGAAAAATTCAACCGGTTCGATCAAGCCGGGAAACTGGTTCACATCCTGACCTTCGACCAGGCCGGTGATAAGCAGGACAGCTCTTACAAAGTCGTGCCGTGGTTTATCAGCACGCGCGGCTATGGATTTCATCTGGATTCATCGGCGGAAAGCTGGTTCGACCTGCGCGCGGGATACAAAGACCGGTTTATTGTCACCAATTTGTTCCCGTCACTGAAATTCAACGTGGTGTACGGTCCCCGGCTCACGGACGTTCTGTCGCGTTACACCGGATATACGGGCCGGCCGCCCACGCCGCCAGCCTGGGCCTTTGCGCCGTGGCTGTCATCGGACATCTGGCAGACCGGCGGTCAAATTCGTTATGCCGTCACAAAATACCGCGCCCTCAGCATCCCCGGTTCCGTGTTCGTCTTCGATTCGCCGTGGGAGGTGGGCTACAACGACTTCACCTGGAACATGACGCAGTTCGGCGCGGGCGGGACTTACGAAGGGGCACATTACGACGGTTTTAATTCCGTCGGCGACATGATGACGTTTCTGCGTACGAACGGCTTCAAGGTTGTCTGCTGGCTGACGCCGTTCATCAACACGGATTCGACGGGCCACGGCGAGGTGGCGGGACAAAACCTCGGCCCGTCGTCAAATTATGCAGAAGCTGCGGCGAACCATTACTTTGTCCGCGCGTCGGTTGGCGGCCCGCCGCTCGTCGCGAACTGGTGGAAAGGCGCGGGCAGTCCCGTGGATTTCACAAATCCGAACGCGCGGCGGTGGCTGGCGGCGCGATTGAGCAACCTGGTCGCGCAAAGCAGCGGTGTCATCGGCGGCTTTAAGACGGACGACGGTGAAAGCGGCAGCGCCGACGGCAATTCATACATTCCGACCAACGCGGTTTATTTCGACGGGCGCACGGGCATCGAAATGCGGAACGGTTTTGCGCCGGCGTACGAAAAGACGGTCTGGAGCGTGCTCGGCACAAACGGGATTTTGTGGGCGCGCAGCGGGTTCACCGGCTCGCAGGCTTATCCCGCCAGCTGGGCGGGCGACAATCAACCGAATTTCGGCCCCAACGGTTTGGCCGGCGTGGTCATCGCCGGTGAATCGGCAGCGATGAGCGGTTTTGCGATTTGGGGCAGCGACATCGGCGGGTATCAGGACAGCCCGAAAATCTGGAGTTCGACACCGGCGAACCTGTTTGAGCGCTGGACCCAGTTCGGCGCGCTGTCGCCCATCATGCAGATGCACCGGCAGGTTACCACCAGCCGGCAATATCCCTGGAGCTTCGGCGACGAGGGCACGGCGAACTACCGGTTTTACGCGCAACTGCACACCGCCTTGTTCCCTTATCTTTACACCTGCGCGCAACAATGCAGCACGAGTGGCCTCCCGATCATCCGCCCGCTGGTTTTGATGTGCCCGGCCGACACCAACACTTACGGCATTCAGCACACCTACCTTTTGGGAGATGACCTGCTGGCCGCCGTAATCGTCACGAACCTCGCGACGACGCGGACGGTTTATCTGCCGGCGGGCAACTGGTACGACTTTTTCACGCAACAGAAATTTGCCGGCAGCCGGAACCTCACCTGGTCCAACGCCGACCAGACCCGGACGCCGCTGTTTGTGCGCGAGGGGGCGATCATTCCGATGATTTCAACCAACGTCCTTTCGCTTTGTGACGCTGCCTATGTCGGAAATACCAACATCACGACGTGGGACGGCTCGTTGGAATTCCTGGTTTATCCAGCAACAAATTCCAGCTTCACGGTTTATGATGGAACCCGTTTACAATGCCAGACCGCCGGCCCGGCGATCAGGTTTTCACTTTCGTCCGCGCCGCGGCCGGTTTTGCTGGAAGTTCTTGCCGCCCGGCCACTCGAGGTTGAACGCGATGGCGTGTCGTTGAAGCAATTCAAAAACGCGACTGATTTCGTGCAGGCAACGCAGGGTTGGTTTTATGACGGGACGTTTGCCCGGATCAAATTCCATCACGAGGGCGGCTCGAGCCGGATTGTTGTTCAAGGCAGCAGCTTCACCCGGTAATAGCGTTGGGTGATCCCCACCGGCAGCGCATCGGTGTAACTCAGAATCAGTTGCAGCGGTCCGGCAAAATTCGACGCGCCGGGCATGTCGTTCCAACCGTTACCCAACGCGCCGGCATAGACAACTTGATAGTCATGGCCCGGCATGGAAGCCCAACTCAAAGCGACACCCGGCGGCAACATTTGCGCGCTTAACAGTTTGAACCCGCGTGCCGGGTCCAGCAGATCGAACGTGCCGTTGCCCAGCGAATCGCGTAATGCGGTAACGGGGATGACCAAAAATTCGTTGCTTTCAATATTGGGACCGGAACCGGCGGGACACTGGGCGACCAGCGGGCCGCCATTGGTTGTAACGTAGGCCGCCGCGCACAAGTAAAGGTTCGTCGGCATGTATCCGAAGGCCTGCACCAGATCCAGCGTGCCTCCCAGTGCGCCCGAAGTCGTCGAAGCCTTGGCACAGGGCCAGTTCGTCGGCGCGCCGTTCACATACCAACTGAGGTACGTGTTCTGACTTTCGCTGGCGAGATAGGGCTTGGTGGTGGCCACCGCGATATTGCCGGATTTGGCCCACGGCGCGGGCGCACTGGCACCCGGCAACAATTGATCGGAAACGAACAGGAAATTGTCGTTCGGCCCGCTCGTCCCCGGCGAGCCGGTGGCCACGTAAAGCGTCGTGCCGCGCAATGCGGCGTAAAGCACTCCCGCAGCAGCGGGATTGGACGCCAGCAAATAACCCGGATAATCAAACGCGCCATCCAACGCGAACGGCGGCAGGTTTGTCGGCGCGGCAGCCAGCGTGTTGGTGCAAACCGTTGCGCTGGGCGTTGAGAAACCGACGCTGTTGGACGCCACAATGGAATAGCAATGATAGCTGTTCGCCGTGAGCCCGCTGTCGGCGTAACCCGTGCTGGTAACGGTCGCGATGGGCGAGTTATCACGGTCCACAACATAACCGGCGGCGCCCGATGCCGCTGACCAGCTCAAATTGAGCTGGTTGGTCTGCACCGGTGTCACGGAAAGATTTTGCGGCTGGGCCGGCGGTTGCGGATTGCTGTTCGCGCTTACAGAAAAATTCCAGTTCGCGCCGCCG
>DATEGR010000456.1:0-4180 GCA_035279985.1 Verrucomicrobiia bacterium | reverse complement strand
GGCAAAGAGGTTGGCGCCGTTGGTCAAGGCCACCGTGTTGGTGTAACCCACAAAAGCGCTGCCCGGCAGCGTGCCGGCCAACTGCGATGCCGGCAGCAACCCGGACAGATTGCTCGACGTATTGGCGAAGATGGCATAGGGCGCCGGCGTCAACGGCTGGCGCGAGGTGAGAATGGTAAACGTGCCGGCGCTGCCATTGGTCCGTACCCCGATATCCAGCCAGCGAGCCGGGCCGGTGAAAACCCCCGGACCAAAATCCAGGGTCACCGTAAATAACCCGTTGCTCACGGCCGTGGCGGAATTGGTCAGCGGCCCGGCAATGGCGCCCGGACCACTGCTGGAATTGTAAATCGTAAATTGCAAATCGTATCGGCCGTTGGCGGGAGCGCCGCCGTCGTTGAGCAGTCCCTGGTAGATAAACGCCGTGCCTTGCGCCAAAAGTGGTTTAGCCGGGAAAAGCATTGTAACCACGCAAAACCAAAGGAAAACTGGCTTGAAATTCACAACATCATCATTTTAAGCCACAATGGGAATAATTCAATCCAGAAAACGGCAAGCTTTTCAATCTCAAGCACGAAGCATTTGTCGGGCAGAACGGCGTACAATTTCTATGAGTTCCCGGGGGTGAATAACCCTGGCATCCCCGCCCCAACCTAAAATCCAGCGTCCGACTTCAACGAGGCCCGACAGCTTCATTCTTAATTCCACTCCCCCGCCCTTCAATTCGCGAAGTTGCTGTGATTCATGCCACTTCTTTTCACGGATGTAATCGGCGACACGGGAGTTGAAGCGGATCACAACATCGTACTCACCTTCACCGGAATGAACACCAAAACTGTCGCGCAGGCGTTCTTCCAACGAGAATTTCTGCGAGCGTTCAAAAGTCTTGCCGGTCGGACGGGCAGACAGGATCCGCGCCGGGACAAACGTGCGGATGTCCTTGCGGGCGTGGTCGTAGGCAAACAGGAACCACTCGCCATTGATGTTCGCCAGATGATACGGGTCAACCCTGCGCCGCTCACCTTCTTTCTGACCCGGTTTGCGGTAAGCCAGCTCGAGTTGTTGGCGCCGGGAAACGGCTTTGGCCAGCACGTCGAAGATTTTCAAGTCCAGCACCGGCTCGGCGCGCGTGCGGAAGGAAATGGTCTGTTCGATGTCGGCGAGGTTCAGGGAAATTGTGTCGGGCAGCGCCTGTTCCATTTTTTTGATCGCGCTCAGGAGCGGTTTCTCGAAACTCGTGCCACGATATTGCTGCAGAGCCTTTTCCGCGACCACCAGCGCGAAAAGCTCGCCCTCGGTGATCTGCATCGTCGGAAAGGCGCTGACTTCCTCAGTGTAATGATAGCCATTCCTGGCGGGATTAAACTCAATCGGCAGGTTCAACCGGTCGCGCATGAATTCAATGTCCCGATGGATGGTCTTGGTGGCGACTTCGATTTCACGAGCGAGTACGGAGGCATTGGGAAATTTGCCGGATGAAACGGCCTGATGAATGCGCAACATCCGCTCCAGGGGCGGCCTGGAGTGCAATGAACCTTCATCGGATTTCATTCTCTGATTCCCGGAGTTCCTTTTTTAAAAAAGCAAGAATAGAAAATCCTGCTCCGATCATGATGAAGCTAAATCCTGGAATCACTCCGAAGATCAGGGCTTTTAAAGCCATCAGTAAATATGAAATCATCGCCTGAATGTGTTCATCACTGGTCAGGCTGGAGTAACTTCCGGCATGCCCTGCAAGAATAAACCCGTAGCTGATGGCTTGAAAAACACCAACCATTCCACAAATAACCAAGACAACGGCTGCAAATTTAAGTTTCTTTTGCGCCCTGCTCGGTTGCATAACCGATTAAATTTTTCTCACGCCCCTTTTTCCAGCTTGGCGAGCAATTCGTCGTTGGTCTTGTGTTTCTTGAGCGCGGCGACGAGTGTTTCCATGGCTTCCACCGGATTCAAATCTACCATCATCCGCCGGAGTTTGCGCACCGCCTCGATTTGCTTGGGCGGGAACAGTTTTTCCTCCTTGCGCGTGCCGCTCTTGGGAATGTCAATCGCGGGATACAGGCGCCGGTCGGACAGTTTGCGGTCAAGGATCAACTCCATGTTGCCTGTGCCTTTGAACTCCTGGAAGATGAGTTCGTCCATGCGCGAACCGGTGTCCACCAGTGCCGTGGCCAGAATGGTCAGCGAGCCGCCATTCTCGATCTTGCGCGCGGAGGCGAACATCTTGCGCGGGATTTCCAGGGCGCGCGCGTCCACGCCACCGGTCATCGTGCGGCCGCTGCCGCCATGGACGCTGTTGTAGGCGCGCGCAATTCGCGTCAGCGAGTCCATCAACACAAAAACATCCTTCCCGCTTTCCACGATGCGCCGGCAGCGCTCAATCATGAAACGCGAAAGGCGCACATGCGTTTCCAGGTCCTGGTCGTTCGACGACGCCACCACCTCGGCCTTGACCGAGCGTTGGAAATCCGTGACTTCCTCCGGCCGTTCGTCAATCAGCAGGACCATGGCCTGGACTTCGGGATGATTGGTGGTTACCGCATTGCAAATCTGCTTCAGGATGGTCGTTTTGCCCGTGCGCGGCGGCGCCACAATCAGGCCGCGCGTACCCTTCCCGATCGGCGTCACGAGATCAATCACCCGCGTCTCGATCAAATCCGGGTCCGTTTCCAGCTTGAACTTTTCAATCGGGTCAATCGTCGTAAGATTTTCGAAGCGGACGGCTTTGACATAGTCCTCAAACGGCATGTCGTTGACCTTTTCCACGGATTTGAGTTGCGGGCTGGTGCCGCGATGCGGCGGCTGGGTCGGACCGACGATATGGCTGCCTTCGCGCAGAAAGCTGCGCCGGATGGTGTCAGGCGTGACAAAAATGTCAGTCGGCTTCGGGTGATAATGGTTTTGCGCGGTGCGCAGGAAACCAAAGCCCTTTTCCGAAATCTCCAGAAAACCGGAGCCGGAATCCGATGATTTCTCACCGTTGTTTTTCGTGTCGCTCATAAATGTGTTTTATATTCGAAGGCTAAAAGTTATCCCGAAAACCGGTGTTGGATTTTGAATTTTGGGAAATTAACTGGCGGCTTTCTGTCCTGAAAAGCTGCCATACCAAAGACATCAAACCTTCGACACCTGTTTAATACGGGTAAAGCCCGCCCCGTGCAACACTTTTTTTAAGCAAAATTGGGCTTTAATATCCGATTTACCGGCTTTCAACCACCCACCGCGGCACGCGCCTCCGCCGCCAGTGGCGTGCTCAGATAACGCTCGCCGGTGGATGGGGCAATGGTCACGATGAGTTTGCCCTTGTTTTCGGGGCGTTTGGCCACCTGAATCGCCGCCCAGACGTTTGCGCCGGACGAAATACCGCACAAAATGCCCTCTTCCTTCGCCAACCGCCGCGCCATTTCAAACGCGTCATCGTTGGAAACTTGAATGGACTCTACGATTTGCAGATTGCCGCTGGCATCCTTCAAATGAAGGTTTTTGGGGATAAACCCGGCGCCCAACCCCTGGATTTTGTGGGGACCCGGCTTCAAAGGCTGCCCGGCCAGCGTCTGAGCAATCACCGGCGAATCCTTCGGATCAACCGTTATCGCGGTGAACGACGGTTTGCGCGGCTTGATGACTTCCACGCACCCGGTGATGGTGCCGCCCGTCCCAACGCCCGCCACCAGAATGTCCACCTTGCCATCGGTGTCGGCCCAAATCTCCTCCGCCGTCGTCTTGCGATGGATTTCGACATTGGCCGGATTCTCAAACTGCTGCGGAATCCATGCATTCGGCGTTTCCTTGGCCAATTGCTCGGCCTTGGCGATGGCTCCTTTCATCCCCTCCGCTCCCGGTGTCAAAACCAGCTTCGCGCCCAGCATCGCCAGCAACGTGCGGCGTTCAATGGACATGGTTTCGGGCATGGTCAGGATGAGCTTGTAACCTTTCGCGGCGCACACAAACGCGAGCGCAATGCCGGTGTTGCCGCTGGTCGGCTCAATCACCACCGTGTCCTTCTTGAGCACGCCGCGTTTTTCGGCGTCCTCAATCATGGACATACCGATGCGGTCCTTCACGCTGCTGAGCGGATTGAAAAACTCGCACTTGAGCAGAATGGTGGCGGGCACACCCGCGGTGACCTTGTTCAATTTGACCAGTGGCGTGCGCCCGACGGTTTCGACGATATTATTGT
>DATEGR010000455.1:0-11672 GCA_035279985.1 Verrucomicrobiia bacterium | reverse complement strand
CCCACGAGATAGCCGAAGCGCGTCTTGAATTGGTCGGGCGTCATTTTGACGACCGCGGCGAGCTTGGCGAGTTGTTTGGCGTTCTCAAAATCCTCGCGTTCCAGCCGGATCATGTAGGCGCAGGCGCACTCGAAAGCTTCGCCGTCCACGTTGACCTTCCGGTTTTGCATCCGGCCCGTCTTCGGGTCGAGCATCTTGTCGAACGGCAGCGGATTCATCGCGCCGTTCACAAAGCTGATGATGGCACCGTATTTATTGGCCTCGGGCGACAGCAAAAACTTCACCGCGGCGTAACCGAGGTCACGCGTATATTCGGCGTCGAACGGAATCGGGTCGGCACAACGCAACTCGTAGCCAAGGTCCTTGTCAATGAAGGTTGTTTTAACTCCGACCTTTTCCAGACGCTGATTCAAAAGCTCCTTCATCAGTCGGCCAAATTCAATTTCACCGAGCCGTAAATGGCCGTGGTCATCGCGCAAGACCCTGCCGAAACGTTCCAACTGCCCCTCCGGCAACGCCTTGATCAACCCCTGCTCGCCCATCTCCTCGATGAGTCCTTCGGCGAGAATGACGATGCCGTTTTCCGACCCGTCGGCCCGGCGTTTGATGATGGATCCGATGATAATATCGCACACTTCGTCCACCGTCACCTGCCGCTTGTGAAATTCCTCCGGGATGATGACCAGCGAGGCGGCGGCCGCCTTGCCGATGCCCAGGGCCAGATGTCCCGCCGCGCGACCCATGCTGATGATGATGTACCAGCGCGAGGTGGTGCGGGCGTCTTCGGCGAGGTTGCGCACGATTTGGACGCCGTAATGCCGCGCCGTTTCAAAGCCGAACGTCGGGGTCGAGCCGGGCAGCGGCAGGTCGTTGTCAATGGTCTTGGGCACGTGCGCCACGTGGATTTTTCCGTTGCTGCGCTTGGCTACCTGGCTGGCGGAAAACGCCGTGTCATCGCCCCCAATCGTCACCAGCGTCGTGATGCCCAGTTGTTCAAACACCTTGAACACGTTCTGCATGCTGGTTTCGGACTTGGTCGGGTTGGTGCGGGAGGTGCCGAGGATCGAGCCGCCGCGCAAATGAATGCCGCTGACGTCACGGATTGCCAGCGGCTTGCAATGCTGCGCCTCGCCCGCCGCGAGCCACTTGAAACCATCGTAGAAACCGATGACTTCGTAGCCCTGGTTGATGCCTTCAATGGTGGCCGCCGCGATCACGCCGTTGATGCCCGGCGCCGGTCCGCCCCCGACCAAAATTCCCAATCTGCCTCTGCTCATGTGGATATGATAGATGTCATTTGTTGATAAAACGGAAACCGCGACAGGATGCCCGGAGGCGGCAAAGAATTCAATTCCATTCTTGCCACATTCCAACCACAATTTGCGGGGATGAACCGCGCCATTTTCCTCGACCGCGATGGGACACTCATCGTGGAAAAAAATTATCTGAGCCGGCCGGAAGACGTGAAGATTTTCCCGGCGACGCCCATCGGCTTGCAGCGGTTGGGCGAAGCGGGCTTCAAGCTGTTCATCGTCTCGAACCAGTCCGGGGTCGGACGCGGTTACTTCACGCTTGCCGACGTGGAAAACGTGAACCAGCATCTCTGCCGGGCACTGGCCGGAAGCGGGGTCCGGTTCGAGAAAATTTACATCGCGCCGGAACAACCCGACGCACCAAGCCATGGGCGCAAGCCCTCGCCGCAGTTCTTGTTCGACGCGCGCGACGAATTCGGCCTGGATTTGGCGCACAGCTACTTGATCGGCGACAAGCTGAGCGATTTGGAATGTGGCTGGAACGCGGGCGTGAAAAAGAGCATCCTCGTCCGCACCGGCTACGGCGCAGAACTCGAACGGGAAACACCCGGGAAAATTTCGCGAGCGGTGGTGGTGGATGATTTGGCCGGGGCGGCAGATTGGATTTTGGGTTCGTTAAATGGGTAACTGGTTAAATCGGTGAATAGTCATCAAGCAGGAGCCCGTTTAACCTGTTTAACCAATTACTTATTTAACCATTTAACAAATACGAACACATGTGCGGCATCATTGGATACGTCGGTAAGAAGGCGGCTTCGCCCATCCTGCTCGAAGGATTGCGGCGGCTGGAATATCGCGGTTACGACAGCGCCGGCATCGCGGTGGCCCGCGATGGCGAACTGCTCTTGCGCAAGAAAAAAGGCCGGATCGATCAGGGACTGGCGCGTCTTTTAAAATCCGAGCCGGTCGCGGGAAATCTCGGCATCGCCCACACGCGCTGGGCCACGCACGGACCGCCGTCCGACGGAAATTCCCATCCCCATCTCGACCAGTCCGGAAAAATCGCCGTCGTCCACAACGGTGTCATTGAAAACTACGACGCGCTCAAGCAACGATTGCTCAAAATCGGGCACAAGTTCCGCTCCGATACCGACACCGAAGTCCTCGCGCATTTGATCGGCGATTATTACAAAAAAAATTGTAGCCGCCGATGTGAATCGGCGGACGGTCCGCGCTTTGATGGGCGCGATTACAAAAATGGCAGTTCCAATCCGCTGACCCAGGCCGTCTGTGACGCGCTGCGCGAAGTCATCGGCACCTATGGTTTGGCGGTCGTCTGCGCCGAAGAACCCGAGGTCATGGTCGGCGCCCGTCGCGGTTCACCGCTCATCATCGGCATCGGCAACGGCGAGAATTTTCTGGCCAGCGACGCGAACGCTTTTGTTGGAGCTGCGCACACGAAGAAGGTTGTTTACCTCAACGATTACGACGTGGCCACCATCACGCCCGAGCGCTTCGACGTTTTGAATCTGGGCACGGACACCGCCAATGTCCAGATCAGCCACCTGGAGTTCAGCCAGGAAGATGCTGCGCGCGGAAAATATGAGCACTTCATGCTCAAGGAAATTTTCGAGCAACCGCAAACGGTGGAAAACGCCCTGCGCGGCCGGGTGGACAAGGAAGGCGCCACGGCCAAGTTCGGCGGCCTGAATCTGACGGCAGCGCAATTGCGTACCGTCGAGCGCATCGTCATCGCTGCCAGCGGCACGAGCTGGCATGCCGCGTTGGTGGGCGAATATTTGATTGAGGAACTCGCGCAAATTCCGGTGGAGGTCGAGTTCGCGCACGAATTTTGTTATCGCAATGCGCCGCTCGAACGCGACACCGTGCTGCTGGTCATCTCGCAGTCCGGCGAAACCGCCGACACGCTCGCCGCGTTGCGGGAGGCCAAGCGCCGCGGTCATCGCGCGCTGGCCATCGTCAACGTCGTCGGCAGCACCATCGCGCGCGAAGCCGATGGCGGCATTTACATGCACGCCGGCCCCGAAATCGGTGTCGCCTCGACCAAGGCATTTGTTTCCACGCTCACCATTCTGGCCTTGCTGGCCGTGCATCTGGGCCGGTTGCGAAATCTTTCCGCCAATCGCGCGCGGGAAATTCTCCACGCGCTCGAAGCCGCGCCGCAACAAATCAGGGCCATTCTCGCGCAAAACGACGCGCTGAAGAAACTCGCGAAGAATTACGTCAAGGCCGACGATTTCTTTTTCCTCAGCCGCGGCTATACGTTCCCGATTGCGCTGGAAGGCGCGCTCAAGCTGAAGGAAATTTCCTACATCCATGCCGAAGGTTACTCGGCGGCGGAAATGAAACACGGCCCGATTGCATTGATTGACCCGAAGACGCCGACGGTTTTCCTCGTGCCGCAGGATTCGATGTATGACAAGACGATGGCGAACCTGGCGATGATTCGCGCGCGCAAAGGCCCCATCATCGCGCTGGCCACCGAGGGCGACAAACAAATCAAAAAGGTCGCCAACGACGTAATTTACCTGCCGAAAGCGCTGGAACTGATTTATCCGATTCTCGCCGCCGTGCCGCTGCAACTGTTCGCGTATCACATCGCTGTCGCCCGCGGCTGCGACGTGGACAAACCGCGCAACCTGGCCAAGAGCGTGACGGTCGAGTGAGTTACCTCAACAACGCTTCCGCGTGTTTGCGGGCCGCGTCATTTTGCCCGCCGAGCATTCGCGCCAGCTCCGTAACGCGTTCTGGTTTATCCAGCGGATGAATTTCTGAAATCGTCCGGCCGTTTTTGATTTGCTTGGTCACGACGTAATGGGCGTCCGCGGGTGCGGCGACCTGCGGCAGATGCGTGATGCACAAGACCTGCCGCTTCGTCGCGATCTGCCTCATTTTTTCGCCGACGGCATGGGCCGTTTCGCCGCCGACATTGGCATCCACTTCATCAAAAACGAGCACGGGAATTTCGTCCTCGGCCGCCAGAACGGTCTTGAGCGCCAGCATCACGCGCGCCATCTCGCCGGAAGAGGCAATGGCCCGCAACGGCTTGGCCGGCTCGCCAGGATTTGGCGCGAATTGAAATTCAATTTCATCAAAACCGGTTTGTTTTAATGTAGCCGCCGACGCGAGGAGGCTCTGATTTTCATTTGATTTGAACCCCGTCACCTCGGCTGCTGCAGACTTAAGCGCCGCATCAAACTTGCTTTGCTTGAATCCCAGGTCTGCCAGCTGTTTGCCCACGGCCCTGGCCAGTTGTGGAATGATTTTTTTGCGTTTGGCAGAAAGGAACTGTCCGGCTTTCAAAATTTCCACGTCGAGCTTTTCCAGTTCGCCATTGAGGCGCGCCAGTTCCGCGTCGCGGCTTTCGAGCGACTGCAATTTCCGATTCGCCTCTTCACCGAACGCAACGACTTCGGCCAGGGTCGCGCCGTATTTGCGCTTGAGCGAGTGGATCAGGTTGAGCCGCTCTTCGAGTTCGGTCTGCCGCGCGGGGTCCACGTCCACTTTTTCGGCATAACGCGAAAGCCCGGCCTGCAATTCGCGCAGCGTGCCGACGGCCTGTGCGTGCTGTTCGGCCAGAGATGCCGTGCCGGGATCCACCCGCTGCAATTCCTGCAACACGCGGCCCACGGCGCCAGCCTGAGTAAGCAGCGAATCCTCACGTTCGCTCAAAGCGTCAACGGCCGCTTGACTTAATTGGAGCAGCCTGGCCGCGTTGCTGGCGCGGTTGAATTCCTGTTCCACCTGTGCGTCTTCGCCCGGCTGCAATCGCGCCGCGGTGATTTCCTGAACCTGAAAGCGAAGCAGGTCCAATTGCTGCGCGTACGTTTTTTCGTCCACGATGAGCGCGGACTTATGGGCGGCCAACGCGGCCCGGCGGCGGACGAGGTCGCTGAAGGCCTCGCGCTCTTTTTCCAGGCAACCGAAAGCATCCAGAATCAAAAGTTGCTTCGCGGGATTGAGCAGGGATTGGTGGTCGTGCGGACCGTGGATGTCCACGAGCCATTCGCCAATCGTTGCCAGTGTGTTCAGCGTGGCCGGCGAACCGTTGACGAACTGGCGGTTCGAACCGTTAGCGGAAAAAGTCCGCTTGAGGACCAGTTGGCCAGCCTCGCACGGTTCCAGTCCATTTTCCTCGAGGAATTGGTCCAATGATAGTGGAACGCCGGTCTCCGATCCGGCGCGTTTCAAATCTCCGCCGCGTCGAGCCGGGCCGGAGGCCGGCGCTCCGTTGCGATTTACTCGCAGTTTGGCGACCTCGAACACCGCTTCGACCGAACAGCTTTCCTCGCCGGAACGGATGAGGGTGCGGTCGGCGCGTTCACCCAGAACGAGATCGAGCGCGCCGATGATGATGGACTTACCCGCGCCGGTTTCGCCGGTGATGACATTACACCCGGGCTGGAGTTCCAGCGTGAGGTCGGTCACCAGAGCGAGATTTTTAATGCGCAACGTCGTCAACATGATTCGCGTTCCGGACATTTGAACGGGAATGTCCTCATTCGGCAAAAAGAAAATGGCACCCCCGATCTGAATTCCCGGCGCGACGCCCTTTCAGCGCTGAATCCAAACCCAAATCGCAGCAGGATTTGGAGGATGGCCCGGCGCGAATCCGGCGGGCAGGTTCACGCAAACGCGATTTTGGTCGTGGTCGCCTTTTCGTCCCAACCGCGTGTCGGCTCGGCGGTGACCGAGGAAATGTCCTTGATAGAAATCTGCCGGCCCAGTGTGCGCGGCGATTTCACATCCACTTCCGACGGGTCGCAGGTCTGCTGGCTCACCTTCTGGTGCGGCGCAGGTTTGTAACGGACGTACAGCCGCTTCGGCGTGTCGGGCGCGAAAAACAGGATGCGCGCTTTCTCCGGGATGCAGAGATAAGCTTTGTCCAGGATTGTCCCGCCGAACGTGAACCGCTTGAGGTAGCTGGCGTTCCGGTTCGTGTAGGCGCAGGTGAATACACGTTCGCGCTCGGGCAGCCCGCAGTAAAACAATTCCGGACCGACGAATAATTTCTCCGGCAACTCAGTGACCTTGTACGTGCCGTCCTTGAACACGAGCAGCACCTTGTCGAACTTCGTGCACTCGATCCTGAACTCGCCGCCGTTCACCTTGTGGCCGACATAGCCGCTATCGCGGTCGTAGGCGACGTTGAACGCCTTGAACGCTGCCGCTTTCACGTCCACTTCCTCGTGCCGGGCGGATTTGGTGGTGAGACGCGGATACAGCGGCCCGTACTCTTCCAGCAACGCTTCGAGACGACCGACGACATATTTCGTCAGGTTCTTGAGATTCCTGCGCGTTTCGGCGAGATCGGCCTTTACCTTTTCCATCTCCTCGCGGTGCTGGTTGATGTCAAACAACGAAATGCGCCGGATGCGAACTTGCAACAGCCGTTCCACGTCCGGATCGGTGAGGTCGCGCACGAGTTGCCGCTTGAACGGCCTGAAGCCGTCATAAACCGCGGCGGTCACGGCCTCGTTCGTTTTGCATTTCTCGATCAGTTTGTAGATGCGTTCCTCGATGAAGATGCGCTCCAGCGTGCGGTAATGCAGTTCGTCCTGGAGCTTTTGCTCGCGCAACTCCAGTTCACGCTTAAGTATGGCGACCAGTTGGCTGGTGTTCTCACGCAGGATTTCCGACACCGTCAGTTCCACCGGGCGGTTGTCCTTGATGACCACGATGCGACTGGCAATGGTGACTTCGCAGTCGGTGAACGCGTACAGGGCATCCACCAGCTTCTCCGCATCCACGCCGACCGGGCACTTGATCTCGATCTCGACGTTCTCGGACGTGAAATCGTTGATGGATTTCACCTTCAACTTGCCCTTCTGCACGGCGTCCTCGATGGACGCAATCAGCGAATCGGTCGTGGTGGTGGGCGGAATCTCCTTGATGGTGACCGTGGACTCGTCCTTGACCTTGATTTTGGCGCGGACTTTTACGCTGCCTTTGCCGTCCCTGTAATCGCGCGCATCCATCAGGCCGCCGGTTGCAAAATCCGGCAGGCACTTGAATGGCTGTTTCTTGAGGATGGCGATCTGCGCCGCGAGCAACTCGGGTAAATTGTGCGGCAAAATGCGCGCCGCCAGGCCGACGGCGATGCCTTCCGTGCCGAGCATGAGCGTGAGCGGCAGTTTGGATGGCAGCGCGACCGGCTCCTTGTTGCGGCCGTCGTAGCTGGGCACGAAGTCGGTGATTTCGTCGTTGAACAATTCCGTCCGCGCCAATTCCGTGAGCCGGCTCTCGATGTAACGCGGCGCGGCGGCGGGGTCACCAGTGAAAATGTTGCCAAAGTTGCCCTGGCCTTCGATGAGGTAACGCTTGTTGGCCAGCACCACGAGCGCGTCGCCGATGGAGGCGTCACCGTGCGGATGGTATTGCATCGTGTGACCGACCACGTTGGCGACCTTGATGAACCGCCCGTCATCTTTTTCGTGCAACGCCCAGAGGATGCGCCGCTGCACGGGCTTCAGGCCGTCGGCGAGGTTTGGGATTGCGCGATCGCGGATGACGTAACTGGCGTAATCGAGAAACCCTCGATCCACCCGCGTGTGCAGGCCCGGATTGACTTTCCGGGGATTAAACGGCCGCTGCGCAAGGGTCTCAATCGTTTCGGCCTCGACATGGTCCGTGCCGTTGCCGTTGCCAGCGGCGGATTTCCGGGCGGGCTTTTTTTCAATCGACGCAGGCTGCGCACCTTCGACGGCCAATTCCGGTTGAGTCGATTCTTTTTTGCGTTTGGCAGACATGAATTAAATTCAAGGACGACACATTAAGCCAGAAGACCGTGACGGCTGGCAAGGCTAGCGCGAACGAATTAGGCAACTCAAACTGACAAGCAGCAACCGCTCATATTGCACCTTCAATAATACTACATACTTTTGTCTCATATGAGACAAAAGATTGCAGTACCAGTTCAAGAGTTAAATGTGCGTACTTGCCGGCCGGCAGCCCGGAGTACTGCCACTCGCTGCCGCCAAGCATGTTGTCCTAAATAGCCGGATGGCAGGATTCTTTTCGGAAGGAGTGGATCACTGGTCACCGCTTTCAGCCACGCTTCACGTTCGGCCGTTGCCCAGCGTAACAAAGCCTTGGCTGCGAGATCATTTCTCAGCGCGCCACCAGGCCGCTCGGCGAGGATTTTCAGATGAACTTTATAGCTGCGATTGATGTGCTCGAAATCCCATGCTCCCGCGACAATTTCCGCGTCAGATTCACCCGCGCAAGGCCGCGCCTCCAGCAGGATAAGCGATTTCACATTAATCTTCCCGCCACCGAGGATCTGCCGTTCGTCCTCGAGCGAATCAGGTGTGATCCAAGCACTTTTTTGCAGATAACCGAAGCCTCTTTCACGCAGGTAGCGTCGTAGTCGGACGCGGTAAGAGTTTTGGGCCGTCGGGACATCGAACAACACAAGCCGCCAGCGTCCATCCCATTCACGAGCCCATCTGGCTTGCGGATCACGTCCACCCAGCGCGTGCAACCTGCCCTGCCAGGTCAGACGGTATATGCGGTCATCCGACGCTTCCGGGTCGCGTTCAAGCAATTGCTGAGTTTCCAAAGATGCCATCTGCCGCATCAAGTCGTTACGGTAAGCCCAACTTTCGTACGAATCGGTCAGGTTACGAAATGTCGGCCTCATCAGCTTGTCCGCAGACCACAACAAAAAGTTGAGGAACTCTTCAGTCCGGGGTTGCATGTCAAGGATGATGCTGAAAACGCCAATCTGAATCAATTCAATCTTTTGTCTCATATGAGATAAAAGATTGCGGCTTCAGAATTTGAGCTACAGGATAATCTCCAAGACTTTGAACTATTCTTCCACCGACACGACGAGGCTGTTCATGATGTAGTCCTTCCGCTCCGGCGTGTTTTTGCCCATGTAAAAGTCGAAGATGGGCGCGGACTCGGCGCGCGGCGCGTATTCGATTTTGCTCAAACGCATCTGCTTGCCGACAAATTGCGCGAATTCCTTCGGGCTGATCTCGCCAAGCCCCTTGAACCGCGTGATTTCGGGTTTGCCGCCGAATTCCTTGATAGCATTGTCGCGCTCGGTTTCGCTGTAGCAATAAATGGTCTTTTCCTTGTTACGCACGCGGAACAGTGGCGTCTCCAGCACAAAGACATGGCCATCGTGAACGAGCTGGTCGAAGAACCGGTAAAAGTACGTGATCATCAGGTTGCGGATGTGCATGCCGTCCACGTCCGCGTCTGTGGCGAGGATGACATTTTTGTAACGCAGCCCGTCGGTGTTGTCCTCGATGTTGAGCGCCTGCATAAGGTTATACATCTCGTCATTCTTGTACATGATGTCGCGCTTGAGATCCCAGACGTTGAGCGGCTTGCCTTTGAGAACGAACACCGCCTGAGTGTTCACGTCGCGGCAGCTCGTGATGGAGCCGGCGGCGGACTGGCCTTCGCAGATGAATACCATCGTGCCTTCGCCTTTTTCGCGTTTCTTGTCGAAGTGATGCTTGCAATCCTTGAGTTGCGGGATGCGGAGTATGATGGACCTGGCGCGCTCGCGCGCGAGCTTCTTGACTGACTGCAATTCCTTCCGCAACTGCTGCGTGTCCGCCACCTTTCCGATGATCTTGTCGGCGATGGCCTTGTTGCGCTGGAAAAAGTGCAGCAACTCCTCGCGCACACTGTTGACCAGGACGGTGCGGATTTCCGTGTTCCCGAGCTTGTTCTTGGTCTGCGACTCGAACACCGGGTCCTTCAGGCGGATGGACACCGCGCCGACCATACATTCACGCACGTCGTCACCCTCATATTTGCCGTTGCAGTGTTCGTTAACCGCCTTGAGCAGGCCTTCGCGGAACGCGCTCAGGTGCGTACCGCCGTCGCTGGTGTACTGGCCGTTGACGAACGAATAAAACGTTTCGCCGTACCGGCTGTTGCTGTGCGTGAAACAGAACTCGAGGGTCTTGCTGGCATAATGCAGCGGGGGATAAATTGGCTCGCTGCCGTCGGCAGCCAGGTCCTCCATGACCAGGTCCATCAGGCCATGACGCGACTGGAAAGTTTTCGGTTCGGCCAGGCCCGGCGCCTGCAAGATCAATTTCAGCCCCGTGTTCAGGTAGCTGTAATGGCGCAACCGTTTCTCCAGGTGCTCCAAACGGAACTGCATGTCCTTGAAAATGTCCGGGTCAGGCTCGAACTCGATGAAAGTGCCATCCGGTTCCTTGGATTTGCCCGAATTCTCCTTCTTGAGCTTACCCACCTTGAACGACGCCTCGGCGAATTGGCCGTCGCGATGGCTGCGTACCAGGAAGGTTTTCGACAGGGCGTTGACCGCCTTGGTGCCGACGCCGTTGAGACCGACGCTGAACTGGAACACATCATCGTTGTATTTCGCGCCGGTGTTGATCTTGGAAACGCAGTCCACGACCTTGCCCAGCGGAATGCCGCGTCCGAAATCGCGCACACTGACGCGCGTGCCGTCAATCTTGATCTCAACCTCCCGCCCGTGGCCCATGATGTATTCGTCGATGGCGTTGTCCACGACCTCCTTCAGCAGGATGTAGCAGCCGTCGTCGGGATGGGCGCCGGTGCCGATGCGCCCGATATACATGCCCGTGCGCAACCGGATGTGCTCCAGCGAGGACAAGGTCTTGATCTTGCTCTCGTCGTAATTGTGCTTTGCGTTTTCAGCCATTCAAGTTGGTGATGATAAAATGAATCAAAGCGGTACGAATGAAAACAGCAAATTCATCCGGTGGCACTTTTGGACCCGGCCCAAAGTGCATCTGT
Organism: Verrucomicrobiia bacterium; assembly: GCA_035279985.1. Taxonomy (GTDB): domain Bacteria; phylum Verrucomicrobiota; class Verrucomicrobiia; order Limisphaerales; family UBA11358; genus UBA11358. Next base: position 642 of record DATEGR010000455.1, on the reverse strand, counting down.
TCAATTGAACCCCGGAGGGACACAGATAAACACGGATAGAAACAAAATTTGGGCCGGGCAAACAAATTCAATAATCACTGAGACCTTCCGGATCCGCCAAAGATACTTTGCCCCTGGTCTTAATCCGTGTTCATCCGTGTCCATCGGTGGTAAAAAAGTTTTCACGGTGTGGATTCGGCTGGAGGCCTCGGGAAATCTGGCCAAGCGCGGGGCGATGGAATAGGCTCGTTCCTTTCGCATGAACAAACGCGCACTCATCAAGAAAATCGTTGCCCGATTGATGGACGAACTGGCGGTTTATTTCCGGGCGGCCCAGGCCTCGCGCGCGGAAGCCACGCACGAACAAAGCAAGGCCGAGAACAAATACGACACCCGCGGACTGGAAGCCTCCTATCTGGCCCACGGCCAATCCCGCCAGGCGGCGGAAATCCAGGCCGCCATCGCCGCGTTTGAAAAACTCGATGCGCGCAAGTTCGGCGCCGGTGAACCCGTGGATGTCGGTGCTTTTGTAGAATTGGAATCGAACGGAGAAAAGTCCGCATACTTCATCGGTCCCCGCGCCGGCGGCACGGAAGTATTGTACGACAAGCGGGAAGTGCTCGTGATCACCCCGCAATCCCCATTGGGTGAACAGATCATGGG
>DATEGR010000454.1:0-2650 GCA_035279985.1 Verrucomicrobiia bacterium | reverse complement strand
CCTTGATCAAAAAGCCGGGCGGCTTTGAGCCGCCGCCGTTCAAGTTGATCAAAATCGCGTTCGACGCCTTTTGGATTGCCCATGCCCGAAGACTATCACCAGGTATTGGACTTGTCACTATATTATGCGAATCTCAATAATTTGGCAGTAGGGCACGACGTAAGGAGTGCTGCCCCAAAACGCCTCGTTACCTCGTCGCCTACAAATCAGGACACTGCCTGAAACCGGCGCCTCTTGACACCCGCACCAAAAATTCATCGGCCCGCGGTGGAATCGTAGCGTCGGCGCTTTCGCCGGCGGGTAAAAGCGGCATCCTGCTGCGTGTTTTTGGTTCATGCACCGGGACGGTGCTCGAACTCGCAGCCGAGACAGCTGCACTACGGTGCGGGTGTCAGGATGCACCCACCTGAAATCCTCCGCGAAAAATTTTCTCGTCAGCCGCGGTGAAAAAGCCTTGAATCCAAAACCGATCATGCACCCCGACCCGGCCAATTTTCCACACGGTGAAACCCGACGGCAGTTCCTCAGGAAGACCGGCATCGCCACTGCCGCCGTGGCCGGCTCCGGTCTTTTTCCATTCCCATTTTACGCCCGTGAAAAAAATCCGGGGCTCTCGGTCGTCCTGGATGGGTCGGACCCGGTTGTACCACAACCGCCCGTGCAATGGGCGGTGCAATATTTGCAGGACACTTTGGCTGCCCGCGGCGTGACCGTGCAGTTGCGCGGGAAGATTGCCGAGGTTCCATCTGCTCAGGAGTGTATTTTCGTGGGTGGCCCGACTTCAAACAGTGCCCGATCGGTGCTCGGGGCTGCTGGAATTTCGTTAACCGATGCACCGGAGTGCCTGGCGATCGCTGGTGGGAAATCAGGCCAGCGCAAGGTTCTGGTCGCAGCCGGCTCGGACGCGCGTGGCCTGATGTATGCCGTGCTCGAACTGGCCGACCGGGTGCGTTTCGCCGACGACCCGCTGTCCGAGTTGAAGGCGGTCAAACCGGTCAGCGAACGGCCGGCGAACCTGATTCGCAGCGTCATGCGTGCGTTTGTGAGTGATGTGCAGGACAAGCCTTGGTTCAATGACCGGGCCTTCTGGCAATCCTACCTCACGATGCTGGCAACGCACCGGTTCAACCGCTTCAATCTCGCGCTCGGGCTGGGCTATGATTTCACAACCGGCATCACCGATTGTTACTTCCATTTCGCCTATCCGTTTCTGGTGTCGGTACCGGGCTACCATGTCCGCGCGGTGCCTTTGCCCGACGACGAGCGCGACCGCAACCTGGAAATGCTGCGGTTTATCAGCGAGGAAACCGAGCGGCGCGGCCTGCATTTTCAACTGGGCCTCTGGACGCACGCGTACAAATGGACCGACAGTCCGCACGCGAATTATCTCATCGAGGGTCTTACGCCGGAAACCCAGGCCTCCTATTGCCGTGACGCCCTGCGTACCGTGCTGCAGGCGTGCCCGGCCATCCGCGGGGTGACCATCCGCACCCACGGGGAAAGCGGCGTGCCGGAAGGCGAATATGGCCTCTGGCGGAAAATTTTCGATGGTGCGGCGCAATGCGGACGGCGGGTTGAAATTGACTTGCACGCGAAGGGCGTGAACCAGCGGATGATTGATGCGGCGCTGGACACCGGTCTGCCGGTGACGGTTTCGCCGAAATTCTGGGCCGAGCACATGGGTTTGCCGTACATGCAGGGGGCCATCCGCGAATTGGAAATGCCGCCGAAAGATGCGCCCAAAACCGGTTTCTTTGCGCTCAGCACTGGCTCGCGCTCCTTTATGCGCTACGGCTACGGCGATTTGCTGACCAAAGACCGTCGTTCCGGCGTGTTGCATCGCATTTGGCCGGGCACGCAACGGATGCTGGTGTGGGGTGATCCTAAAATGGCCGCCGACTACGGCCGGGTTTCCAGCTTCTGCGGCAGCAACGGGGTGGAACTGTTTGAACCGCTGGCCTTCAAGGGCCGCAAAGGCTCGGGACTTCACGGTGGACGCAACGCCTACGCCGACGCTTCGCTGCGGCCGGCGTTCGATTTCGAAAAATTTTCCTACACGTATCGGGTCTGGGGCCGGAACCTCTACAATCCCGATGGCGAACCTGACGGCTGGCAGCGCGAATTGCGGCAGCAGTTCGGTCGGGGCGCAGACAAAGTGGAAACGGCGCTGGCGTCGGCCAGCCGGATTTTGCCGCTGGTAACCGTGGCGCATTGCCCGTCGGCCGCCAATAACAATTACTGGCCCGAGATGTACACCAACATCGCCATGGTGGCCGAGTCGAACCCGCAGCCTTACAGCGATACGCCCGGCCCGCGCCGCCTGGGAACCGTCAGTCCACTGGACCCGGAATTCTTTTTGGGCATTGACGAATTCGCCGACGAATTGATCAATGGCAAACCCAGTGGCAAATATTCACCGGCCTGGGTGGCGAAACGGCTGGATGAAGCGGCGGAACTGGCGTCAGCGCGGTTGCGTGAAGCAAAATCGAAAGTGCGCGATTCCAGCCGCGCCGAATTTCGCCGTCTGGCCATTGACATCCCCATTCAAGCCGGGCTGGGCCGTTTTTTCGCGGCGCGATTCCGGGCCGGAGTATGCTACGCGCTTTACCAGCGCAGCGGCCATCGCCCCGCTCTGGAAGAGGCGATCAAA
>DATEGR010000453.1:0-5596 GCA_035279985.1 Verrucomicrobiia bacterium | reverse complement strand
TCACTTTTATCATCCTCGAAGGAAGAATAATTATCGGTGATTTCCTCATCTTTCTGGATGTCTCGAATGGCAGTCGTAATCACCTCCTCTTCACCGGTTGTATGTTCAGAAAGGCAATTTGGATTTTTTGAATGATTGAAGTATTTTCCGTTGTCCGAAGAAAAGCAATAGAGGCCGCTCTTTCACCCTCTCCAAGAATATTTGTAAATATAGAGCTGAAGCAGGTCGGGAAATTTCAAAATCTGTTCGCTGGTGAATTTGAGGTCGAAACCAGGAGTGAATTTCCAGACCAAAGCTCCCTTTGAAATGAATTGATCGGCAAAGAGGCCAATTCCATGAATGTTGCTCGGGGCAATTTTTGTCTTAACGAAAAGCATTTTTTGGAATTTACGAGGAAAGAAGGAGCGGACTCTGAAGAAAACATAATATCACGAGCCGGTTTTTGATAACAGTCGCCGCATCGCGACTGGTGGAATCCGGCTTCGCCGTATGCACAGGTTATTTCCCCCCGCCGTCCCCGTCGCAGACTGTTCGCCGCCGCCCTCTCTTCATTTTACCATCCGGTCAAGGTCGTAGCGGCCCGACGCTTCGCGTCTTCCCGGTCAGACGTTCCACCGCGCCCGTTACGCCTTGACTTCGGATGCCATTCAGAGAGTGCGGAACGGCTCACAGCCGCCACGCACCAAAGGTCGAGCATTATCAGCCAACAGACAAACTTCAATGTCATACATCCAACAGTTCGAGCAGGAGCTTGCACAGAAGCTCGTCAGTGGCGAGACCGGCGAGGCGGTAGTCCGCTGGGTTTCCGAGAAAGTGCTTGAGAGCTACCGGAACGGCATCAAGGCCGGGCAGAAGGGCGAAGTGGTGAAGCGCGACGGCAAGAGCCGCCGCCGGGATTCCTTCGGCAACAGAGCCTAGCAGTCGGCAGGCTCCGATTATCAGTCCATTATCCAACTTCCATGACCAATGCGAGTTGCATCATCATGCCGTCAGGCAAGTTCCCACTTGGCCAAATCGTCTTTACGCAGGCGGTGGACAACACCGTTTGCAGGGACGACACGGCACGGGCGGTCATTCGGCACTGTCATGGCGATTGGGGCGATGTTTCCCCCGACGACAAGGCGGCTAACGATTGGGCGCTCTTAAGCGGCGGGAGACTGCATTCCATCTATCACGACCGCGCGGGTGTGGCTTTCTGGATTGTGACCGAGGCCGATAGAAGCACGACCACCGTGCTACTGCCCGATGATTACTAACGACCGATAAATTATATCAAACATGGCTTTAGACCAAAAAGACATCGAGTTGATTGAGCGAGTGATTTACAAGAACGGCGACGATGTTGCCGTGTCCATCAGCCGCAGTTTCGAGCGGTTGGAGGAGCGGATAGACGCGGCGGAAAGCCGCATCTATTCCCGCCTGTCCGAAGTCGAGGACAAGGTGGAGACGAGTGGCAAGGATGTTTGCGACGAGCTTGGCTTGATTCGCAAGGACATTAACGCTCTGTTTTTGTCGGACGAATAGCCGCCGAGAGGACAGCCCCGCCGCAGGGCGGGGCTGTTTTCGCGCAGGTGCGTGGCGGGGGGGCGGCGCCCCGACCCCCAACCCCCTGCCGGAGGGCATGGCCTCCCCCAGGGGGCTGGCGAATAGTCATTTACAGCCGACATGAAGTTTTATCCACAAATTCAAATTCGAATTAATATAAAAATCCCTTCCGCTTCAAACGGAAGGGACTGTGCTGAATCATCTCAATTATGAGATTCTTGAAGATCATCATCAGTCACCTGTCGTATTAGGAAAAACTTGTCTTTCGGCAATAACGAAACTCTTCTTGCCAATGCGATTTCATCTAAATCATGATCGACGATTTCCCCTTCAGACAGTGCTATGAATTGACTGATAAAGTCGCGCAGTATTTCCACAGGAATGTTCCGAAACAAACTTTCCTCGTGGTGAATTTTGTTTTCAAATGACTTTTGCCATTGCTCAGTCTCTCGACCAGATATTGTAAGCTCAGACTTCATAACCTGCTTTTAGCACAGCGGGAGCCAAACAAGAGTAGATTAGGCAGCTCACCAAAAAATATGCCTTTCGATGTTGGTGTTTGATTTAAAGTGATGCCAAAATGTCCTGTATGTCGCTCTGCAATAACCTCCTACATGATAGTATCACTCCCAATAAAATTTGCAAATTCATTTGATTAATTTAAATAAATGACCAGACTGCTCACTCTTTTGCTCAAAATTCAAACGAGGCATTTTTTGCGCGTCCAGTTGATGGGCATACCGTCTCTTTCCGAAACACAGAATTATCCCGGCGGTCGAAACCGACGACTTATGCGACCTGGCATAAATCGAATCACGTGAAGCGACCACCAACTTCGACTTTGATGAACGATGAATTGCTTTTTAGGACCATGGATTGTTAAGAGCATTTGGTTAAGACAATCTCTGCCCAAAAGAATGGTTTTACGATCCATGAATGCTGCTTTGACAGGTTCAAGCGTACCAAAATCACTGTGTGAAATCTGTAAATAAAGCACAGGACACAGGTTTGGTAAGCACCCCGTCATCTGAAGCTTTTTCCGCTCCATCTTCGTAAAATTGACATCTAGATGGGCTGCCACGGATGACGGAACGACTGTATAGTCAGAACCCGTGTCAAGGACGGCCTGCCACTTTGGGGAACACGCTTTGCCATCCAAACTGTGAACGTCAACATCTTGCAATATAGCAGCTAGATGATTACAGGGATATTCGTCGTTCGATAAAGGACGCCAATTCACTGAAAAGTTTTGAGAAACTTAAAACACTCTCTCGATCAGGATGAACCTGCTTTTGGGTAGTAACGAAATCCTTTTTGCCAGCTTCATTTCATCAAAATCATGATCAATGACTGTTCCTTCCGACAGAGCTATAAATTGGCCTTTAAACTCTGCGAGAACAGCAGGGTGTAGTTCTTGGAATGCAGCCGTTTCCTGTTCCATTTTCTTATGAAAATTGACCAGAAAAATAGCCGTGTCTTGTTGAGAAGTTGGTTGGATGCCGGCTGAACGGGAGGAAAAGTGACTACTATCCATAACGGTTAAAGGGTTAATTGCTTACAACTAATATAATCAAATGCGTTGATAATGCAAAGCACAATTGATGTTTTAAGAGAGCTCCATAGGCATGTCAAGTGTCACCGAACTCATCTTATCGAAGGCCACCCAATATAAGTCGTTCATGGTACAATGGCTACACTATTTTTTTCATGCTTTCCGCCAGACGCAAATCCGACGGGCAGACCGTTACCGCATATTCCGAATCGAAGGCGAACGTTCCGTTTTACTGTCTCGTCTGCGGTGACGAAGTCGCATTGAGAACAGGCAGGAACCGAGTCAACCACTTTGCCCACGTCAATCCGCTAGCCTGCCGGTACGCCGAAAACGAAAGCGAAGCGCACCGGCGGTGCAAGATGGAGATTTTCGAGGCGCTCCGAAAAGCGGCCGGCGTCAGCAAGGCCGCGTTGGAGCGCCCGCTTGATAACGTCCGACCGGACGTGAGCGCATACATAAACGGAGTTCCCGTGGCAATTGAAGTCCAGATCAGTTCGCTTACGCCCGAGACCATACAACGCAGGACGCTTGAATACGCGCGGGACGGGATTTATGTCCTCTGGCTCCTGCAATGGACGCCCAAACTCGACGCCAGACGATACACTCCGCGACTGTGGGAGAAATGGGTTCATGCCGCGTATTTCGGACGCGTCTATTACTGGACGCGCGGTTTGGAGGTTGTGAGCTACCATTTTGACCCGCACCACCGCACCGTGCCGAAAACGACTTGGTATGGCGAGGACGGCAAGAAAATGACCGCCGGAGGTTTCAGCCGCAGGTCAAAGCGTTACCGGATGCCAGTTCGCGGCAGATCGTTCAATCTGGCAACCGATTTCGGCCCCCGGAACCGCGACTGGTGGGAGGGAAAAGACATCACCATTCCTGCCGCCAAACTTTACGTTGACCGGCAACGGGATTCAGTCGCCGCCGAGTTTTACGAATCCTGATTTCCAACGCTTAAATTATTTGCACCAAAATCAAAATTGAAGTTGCTGAAAAATCTGCAGGTTATATTTTCCCTTCACGATGCACACGACGCCGGCAAATTACGAAACGAAATTTGCGGATTTCATCCATATATTAGCCGAGGCGAAAGCCAGCGGCAAAACCGCCGTTGCCATCGCGTATCCGTGGGTAATCGGCGACAATTACGATGAAATCATCGAAAGTCTGTCGCGATTGGCAGACGCCGGATTGAAATTGGACATCGCCGCCCGAAAATATTGGCCGGAACTCAATTGAGGCCGCGCAAATCGCTGCAAAATTTTCGACAGCCGGACGCCATTTTGATAAATTCTTCCCGTTATGCGCCTCGCACCAGGTAACGACCTCATTCTCGGCCAGCTTGCCGGGACAAACGCCGGACTTCCGCTTTCGCGCACAGAGCGCGCTAAACATCTTTATGTCTGTGGCGGCACAGGCACCGGCAAATCGAAATTTTTGGAAAATCTTATCCGTCAGGACATTAAACAATGGCACAAAAGCAAATGCGGGATGCTCGTCCTTGACCCCCACGGCTCGCTCTACGACAGCCTCATCGAATGGCTCGCATGGAATCAAGATACCTACGACGTTCCAATCATCCCGATTGATCTCCGACAGGACGATTGGATTGTCTCATACAACCTGCTCCGGCAGCGCGAGACAGCCGATCCCGCCGTCCTGGTTGACAACATCACCGACGCAATGGCCTACGTTTGGGGCCAGGGAGGCACGAACAAGACTCCCCTCTTCGCCCGCTGGGCGGGCAATGTCATGCGCGCACTGTATGAAAAGCGATTGACGCTAATCGAAGCCGAACACTTGATAGACCGGGTCGCCAAGCAAATCCGATACGCTATGACCGCCGACCTGGAAGACAAACCCTCCCGACAGGACTGGCAATTCGCCGACACGCTCAGCGCAAAAGATTTTGAGGCGCAGATCGGCAGCACGGTGAACCGCTTGCAGCGTTTTATTAGGAATAAAACCATGCGCTCCATGTTCGGTTTGCCGAAAGTGTCGCTCGATTTAGGCCGGGTGCTGGAGGAAGGCTCAATCGTTCTTGTGTCGCTGGCCACCGAGCGGGCCAAGGTGTCCAAGGAGAACGCGGAATTGTTCGCCACGCTGCTTTTAAGCGATCTCTGGACGGCGGCGCAGGAACGCGGCAAACGGGACGGCGTAAAACCGTTCTACGTCTATCTTGACGAATTTCAACGCTTTGTCACTCCGACCATCGCTGAAAATTTGGATGAAGCGCGCGGCTTCGGATTGCATCTCACGATGGCGCATCAATTCCCCAATCAGTTGCTTGATCGGGGCGAGAACGGGCGCCGGGTGTATAACTCCATCATGGAAAATGCGTCTAGCAAGGTGGTGTTCCGCCTCCAACACGAAGAAAATCTCCGGGCAATGGCGCAATGGTTGTTCATGGGCGTGATGAATCCAGACGAAATCAAACACGAGCTGTATTCGACTAAGGTCATGCAATATCGCGAAGAATTGCGCACCAGCCACAGC
>DATEGR010000452.1:0-6226 GCA_035279985.1 Verrucomicrobiia bacterium | reverse complement strand
TTTCAACCACGGATAGACACAGATAAACACGGATATCTTGGCTTGTCTCTAATCTGTGTTCATCCGTGTTCATCCGTGGTTGAATGTTATTCGACGATTTTGGGCACGATGAAGAGGCCGTTGGCCTGGGCGGGCGCGTTGCGCAGCGCGTCATCGTGCGGGAGCGAGGGGTGAATTTCGTCCGGGCGCGTAACGTTGACCATCGGCACGGCGTGCGCAGTCGGCTCGACGTTGGAGACGTCGACTTCATTCAATTTTTCGATATAGCCGAGGATATTGCCGAGCTGCGCGCCAAGTTTTATTTCCTCATCGGGGGTAAGCTGTAATCGCGCCAGGTGCGCCACGTATTTGATGTCAATATCGGCGGAAGCCATGCGAACAGGCTAAAGTCCAACGCCCGAAGTTCAAAGTCCAAAGTTGAAACCGGTTTAATTACCCGAGGTTGACCCAATATCGCTGCGTAACCCCTTTTAGTTCCACTTTGGCAGGACACGGCAAGCGCTTTATTCTTCGTCAAACTTCCGTTGGACGAGAGCTTCGAGTTCGATGATGGCCTGGTGCGCGTCGTCACCCCGGACATGGAGGGTCAATTTGCTGCCGGGGCCGGCCGCGAGCATCATCAAGCCCATGATGCTCTTGCCGTTGATTTTTTCGCCGTCCTTCTCGACGAGAATTTCCGAGGCAAACCGGTTGGCGGTCTTCACGAACACCGCCGCCGGCCGGGCATGAATACCCAGTTTATTGGCGATGGTGAGTTCCTTGGTGAGGAACTGCCCATCCGGCGTTTTCTTCGCGCTCATCGGTTTGCTCATGTTACACTAGGCGAAATGAATTTAATTTCCAGCTATTTTTGCGCTGGCGGCGGCATTATCTGGCCCGGCGCCATGTGGGCGATCAACCGCTGGTTCAGGTCTTCGGCGGCGTTGTAGCCGGACATTTTTAGTTTGGTCTGAAAGGCGGCGACTTCAATGAGCCGTGCCAAATCCCGCCCCGGTCGCACGGGAATCACGATGTGCGGAATATCCACGCCCAGCACTTTGACGAATTCCTGTTCCATGCCGACCCGGTCCACCTCGTCAACGTCCTGCCAGGTTTTGAGGGTGATGACCAGGTCGAGGTTCTTTTCCTTGCGAACGCTTTTGACGCCGAACATGGCGGCAACATTGATGATGCCGATGCCGCGAATTTCCATGTGATCGCGCGTCAATTCGGCGCTGGTGCACATCACCTGGCGGCCGTCCAACAGCGTTACTTTCGTCACGTCGTCGGCCACCAGACTGTAACCGCGTTCAATGAGGGCCAGCACCGCCTCGCTTTTGCCAATGCCGCTTTCACCGCGGATGAGCACACCCACACCCAGAATGTCCACCGTGCTGCCCATTTCCGTGCCGCGCGGCGCGAACATCATTTCGAGCGCGAAGGTCGCGAAGTTGATGAACCGCATCGTGACCAGCGCCGTATGAAATATCGGCACGCCCACCTTGTCCGCCGCCGTCAGCAGTTCGTTGTCGGGCCGGAGACTGCGGCTGAACACGATTCCCGGAATCCGGTAGTTGAACAGGTCCGTATAGCGGGCCTCGCGTTCCGCCCGGGGGAGCGATCGCAAATAGAACGTTTCGGCGTTGCCCAGTACCTGGATACGTTTGAAGGCAAAGTACCGCGTGAACCCGCTCAATGCCAGGCCGGGCCGGTTGACCGTCGGCTCGCGGATGATGCGTTTGAGTCCATTTTTGCCGGACAGCAAACGTAATTGCAACGCGTCGGCGTGCTCCCGGTAAAACCGTTCAACCGTGACGGGTTCGTGCGCCATATTTATAATCGGGCAGATTTACGATTAAGATTAAGATCAAAAAAACCGGCGGGCGTTTCCTGCCATTTCCCACCCTCTTTCTTCATCGTAATCTTAATCCAGTTTTACAAGTTAAATTCCGGTCCCAGATAGATCTCCCGCGCCTTCGGGTCGTTCGTCAAAAATTCCGAACTCCCCTCCACCAGCACTTGACCTTTGTGAATGATGTAGCCGCGGTCGATCAATTTCAAGGTTTCCCGCACGTTGTGGTCGGTGATCAAAATACCCAGCCCGCGTTCCTTGAGCCGGCGCACGATTTTCTGGACTTCGTAAACCGCTATCGGATCAATGCCGCTGAACGGTTCGTCCAGCAGCATCAGCCTGGGGCTGGTCACCAGCGCGCGGGTGATCTCCAGCCGCCGTTTCTCGCCGCCACTGATCTGGTACGCCCGGCTCCGGGCCACCGGTGTCAGATCCAGCTCCTGCAACAGGTACTTCAACCTGACGGCCCGCTCATCGCCCGACATCTTGCATGTCTCCAGAATCGCCAGGATGTTTTGCTCGACGGTCAGCTTCCGGAACACCGACGGTTCCTGGGTGAGATAGCCGATGCCCAGCCGGGCGCGCTTGTGCATGGGCAGCCGCGTGATGTTGCGCGCTTGAAATTTCACCACGCCTTCATCCGGTTTCACGACGCCCACGACCATGTTGAAGGTCGTGGTTTTGCCCGCGCCGTTCGGGCCGAGTAGCCCGACGATTTCACCCGCCTTTACGTTCACCGAGACACCGTCAACCACCCGCCGGCCATGGTATTCCTTCATCAGCTTTTCCGTGGCGAGCAGCAGGCCGTTCGACGATGTCGCGGTCGTTTCCATTCAGACTCAGAAATGTTTTGGCGGCGAATTGGGTTTGTGAACGGGGTCCGGTTTCTCCGGCGGCAAATTCGTGCCCGTTGCCGGCGCGCGGGTCGCCACCGGCGGCAGATTGGTTTCCACCAGCGGCGCATTGGTGCCAATGGCTACGCCATTGATCGCTTGATGAAAAATCATTTTGGGATTGGATGGCACGCTCAATCGCTCGTGCGCGCGGTCCCAAACAATCGAATCACCCGTGAGCCAACCCTGGGTGGTTTCCAGGCGCGCATTGCCCGTCAAGGTGACCGTTTCGTTGGTCATACCGTTGTCCACGCTGAAAACGTAAACGGCCTTTTCACCGGTGGCGTGCATGGTCTGGCCTTTGTCGTCGGTCGCGTCAATCACGACGTTGGTTTCGGCGACGATGTTGGTCACGCGCCCGCCGGTCTGCGGCAGGTCGGCGGCGAGCCATTCGCAAGTCATCTTCATGTTCGGCGAATCCACTCGCACGTGCTCATGGTATACCACTCTGCGCCCGCTCAGGTCGAAATCCGCGGGGCCCTCCGCTTCGATCAACGTCTCCGGGTGCGGTGGCGGTTTGGGAGGTGTGGGCGCGTTCGTGGTTACCAGCGCCAGGATTTCGTCAACCGCATTCGAATTGGTGTTCATCTGCGCGCGCAACGGCCCGGCGCCAACGAGGGCCAGCAATGCGATATAAAAAACATTTTTCACGGTTTAATCTGTTCTTTCCGGCCCGAATTTCAGCACGGTGGATACCCGGTTGGAGATGGTGAGGAAGGAATCGCTTTGCCGCCACAAAAAACCTTCACCTTCGACGCGGATTTTCCCTTCCTGGTATTGCACCTGCAACCGGCCGGCGGAACTCGCGGTGCCGCTCAATTGATTGTAAATGCACTCCGGCGCATTGACGATGATTTCCGACTTTCCGTCCGGCCCGAACGTTTCCAGTTTGAGCTGTTTGATGGCGAGCAATCCCCCCGCCAGCGGCTGTGCTTCCGCACCGGACAACCGCGACTTCATCTGCTGCTGGTTTGGTGCCGGGTAATATTCCACCGACGTAAAATCGCTCGCATGACCCACGACATTCGACTGCGCGCGCCCAGCCATCGCAGTGAAAATCAAAATCACGCCGGTCAGCCACAGCCAGGTGACACGTGATCCGTGACGCGCGACACGAATTTTCATGCGCCGCACAAAGGTTTTTTTCTCGTCACTTGTCACACGTCACCTGTCACTTTTGATAGTCATATGCTGTAGTGGGCGACAATCGCATTCCATTTTCCCTGCGCCTGCAAAATCATTTCCGCCGTTTCGCGGACCGCGCCATGGCCGCCGGCCGTGCGCGTGACATAATGCGCTGCCGCCTTTACCTCCGGCCGCGCATCGGCCACCGCTACAGCCAGGCCTGCCTGCCTCAACGGCCCCAAATCCACCACGTCATCGCCGACGAAACAAACGGCGTTCCAATCCAGCCTGGTCCGGCGCAACAGATTTTCCACCGCGCCGGTTTTGCTCAGGCGGTCACCTTGCTGCACGAGAAAATCAATTCCCAGTTCGGCCGCGCGCGCTTCCGTCACCGGCGAGGGCCGGGCCGAGACCCAGCCGACCTTGAGGCCGGCCCGGCGCAAAAAAATCAGGCCCAGGCCGTCGCGGATATGGAATCGCTTGATTTCCCGTGTGCCGTCGAGGTAAACCGAGCCGTCGGTCAACACCCCGTCCACGTCGCACAGGAACAATTTTATCCGTTTAAGCCGTGCGTGCAGTGATGGAGAAATGCGTGTCGACATGGGCGGTCAAAAAATGAAAACATTCAACAACCAACATTCAACGCCGAACCCCCAATTTTTCGAGGCCGCAAGCTCCATTAGGCGTTGGAACTTGAATGTTGAATGTTGAATGTTCACGCTTTTACGGCGTTAAAGACTTTAAGCATGCTCCGGAGCAAGCCGGGCATCTCCGCCAGCGGAATCATGTTCGGCCCGTCACTCAACGCACGGTCCGGGCTCGGGTGGGTTTCGATGAACAGGCCGTTGGCCCCGGCGGCCAGAGCGGCGCGGGCCAGCACCGGCGCAAATTCGCGCTGGCCGGACGATTTGTCGCCGCCACCGCCCGGCAACTGCACCGAATGCGTCGCATCAAAAACCACCGGGCAGCCAAAGCGCTTCATGATGGGGATCGAGCGCAGGTCGGCGACCAGATTATTGTAGCCGAACGTCGTACCGCGCTCGGTGAGCAGGATTTTTTCGGCCCCGGCGCTTCTGGCCTTCTTCACGACCTGGCCCATTTCCGATGGGGACAGGAACTGGCCCTTTTTCAGGTTCACAATCTGGCCGGTCAAAGCGGCGGCTTCAATCAAATCCGTCTGGCGGCAGAGAAACGCGGGGATTTGCAGAATATCCACGACTTCGCCGACCACGGTGGCCTGGGCTTCCGTATGGATATCGGTCAGGACCGGCACGCCGACCCTGGTGCGGACTTTGGCCAGGATTTCCAGGCCGGCCTCCATGCCCATCCCGCGAAAGGATTTGGCCGAGGTACGGTTGGCTTTGTCGAAACTGGCCTTGAAGACGTAGAAGATGCCGAGCGCGGCGCAGGTTTTCTTGAGCGCGGCAGCGACGTGCAGGCACAACTTCTCGTTTTCAATCACGCACGGTCCGGCAATCAGAAACAACTGGCGTGGCGAATTGAGATTCTTCCAGATGGCAGCATCGTTGAGCACCGGGAAGTATTAGCAGCGAAACAGGGGAAAGTAAATGACCCATGGCAACTGGACATCAATCGGTGAATCATCCATTGCAGCCTATCCTCAGATTAGACCACATCGTCTCACCGCTTGCCATCTGTCTTTTGCTTCTCGGCATCTTGAATCTTCTGCCGCGTTTCCTGAAGCCGCTCGGAAATCTGTGCGTCGCTCGCATTTGTCGGCAAATTTCTGAAAAAATCGGAAGCCGCTGCTGCCTGCTGCTTGTAAGCTGAAAGTGTCCGGGTGCTCACGGGCTTGACAGAACCATCCGCATTACGGGTGAATACTTCCATGTCCTCCGTGCCGGGGTGATAAACAGCAATGGTATCGAACCTGCCTGACTTATGCTCATCGCTCTCCGTCATTACCAAATCTCCGCCAACCAGATAGCTGCGGGAGGTGATGGCCAAGACTCCGTGTGCGTTCGGTCGAAATGTCTCCATCATCACCTTTTCCTTGCCCCGGTAAGTTGTAACTGTACGAAAGCTGACTGTGCCATCTTGGTTCGTCTTGTTGAAAGCCTTGCTGGTGATGTCCGAGGTGTCACCGGCGGAGCAGCCGATGGCCACGAATAGTAAAATGATGACGAGCGTTCTCATGGCGTGTGATGTGGTCAATAGATAATTGGCGGCTGGTTGTGCAGCCTATCCTTTTTCATCAAAATGACCCTATTCCTGCCTTGGCCGTTTGTCCACAGTGATTCAATCCTCGATCCTGAAAGGATTGCCATCCTTTAGCCCGGCGTTGACGCGCCAGCGGTTTTGTCTCCTCAGCGCCATAGGCGCGGCATCTTTGTAGAATCAAATCCAGAAACGAATC
>DATEGR010000451.1:0-4995 GCA_035279985.1 Verrucomicrobiia bacterium | reverse complement strand
TTTTGACGACCTTTGCCGCAATTTGGGAGTGGACGGCAAAACGCCCGGCGTGACGCGGCGCAACGTCATTACCCGCGGCGTGGATTTGAATTCGCTCGTTGGGGAGAAATTCACGTTGCAGGGCGTAACGTTCGAAGGCGTGAGTGAATGCAGTCCTTGTCACTGGATGGACCAGGCTATCGCGCCCGGGGCAGAAGCCGCCCTCCACGGACGCGGTGGATTGCGCGCCAAAATCCTCACTGACGGTTTGTTGCGCGCCGAAGCATGAATCTCGGCGCGGTCATCCTGGCTGGCGGCAAATCCTTGCGCATGGGCCAGGACAAAGCGTGGCTGGAAATCGGCGGGCAAACTTTGCTCGCGCGGCAGATCAAGCTCGCGCACGAATGCGGGGCCGAAGAAGTTTTCATCTCCGGCCGCGTGGATAAAGATTATTCGCAATTTGCTTGTCCGGTGTTATACGACCGATGGGCGGAAGCCGGCCCGCTGGCCGGCATCCGGCGCGCACTGGAGGAAACCTCCTCGTCACGTCTCCTGGTTCTGGCAGTGGACATGCCCTGGTTGACACCGGTTGTTCTCAGGAAGTTAGCCGAACACCGCAGAGGTGAAATGGGCATGGTTCCCCGGGTTGGCAGCCGAATTGAACCCTTGGCGGCAATTTATCCTAAACTGGCGGCAAGTCTGGCGGGGGCATTACTGAGCCGAGGAATACATGCGGCAACGACTTTTGCCGAAAATTGCGTGCGATCGGGTCTGGCGGAATTTCAAGATTGGGATGAAGGCGATGCCGGCTGCTTTGCCAGTTGGAACAGACCGCCTGACGCGATGCCGGCTGTAGTCCTGCAACTGGATTCCAAGCTGCCCGGCGAGAGCTAAGACGGGGCCTGGCAATAGAAAACCCCGCCCTTGTCGTGTGTAACTGTTCCTTTGAACATGTTTTGCAACATGTGGGACGGGCTGGACTGCTTTCGACTTCCAGCGAAGGCGTGTCGGCCGCAGCCCCGGCTTGGGTCCCGGGATCGTATTATTACGGTTCAAGGATTAGTTGCCTAATCACGAACAGGGCAGGGTAAATTCAGGTTTTCGATCAAAGAGCAATTCGTGTTTCTAACTGGTCCAATATCGCTTCAGTCGGGAATTTTCTCAAGAAAAATTCGTGTAAATTTTTTATTGCGCCTCAGGAAACCAATAGCAAACTCGTGCCCGTTCATGAACCACCTTCTCCGCATCCGGCTGTTCGGCATGATGGTTCTGGAATTTTTCATCTGGGGCGCGTGGCTCCCGCTCATTTTCAGCTATCTGCCCGGTTTGGGCTTTTCTCCGCTGCAACAATCCCTGGTTTTGAACGCCTTTCCCGTCGCCGCCATCATCGGCATGTTTTTCAGCAACCAGTTTGCCGACCGGAATTTTGCGGCGGAAAAATTCATGTCGTTCAGCCATCTCGTGGGCGGTCTCGCCCTGCTCGGCCTGGCGGTCACGACGACGTTCTGGCCGTTCTTCGGCCTGATGCTCGTCTATTGCCTGGTTTACGTGCCGACCCTTTCGATTGCGAACCAGATTGCGTTCGCCCACTTGAAGGACGCCCGGGAGTTCGGTTTCGTCCGCATGGGCGGCACGCTCGGCTGGATCCTGGCCGCCTGGCCGTTCACGTTTATTCTGGTGGACTGGGACAAGGTGCACGCGGCCCATCCGCACGGGATGGCCGGCTGGATCGGCACGGCGCTGGCCAATGGATTGACCGGCCCCGCATTACAGAGCGCGACCAAATGGACTTATGTGGTTGCCGGCGCGGCGTCGCTGCTGTTGGCGGCCTTCAGTTTGACGTTGCCGCACACGCCGCCGAAGAAGGCCGGCGAGGGTGGCGCGGAAAAACTGGCCTGGGCCGAAGCGATGAAACTGCTGCGGCATCCCTTTGTGCTGGTGCTGTGGGTGGTCACCTTCCTCGATGCCGTGGTGCACAATTGCTATTTCAATTGGGCGGGTTCGTTTCTGGGCGCGGGCCGGGATGCGGGCGGCGTCGGCATCCCCGGCAACTGGATCATGCCGGTGATGAGCGTCGGCCAGATTGCCGAGCTGCTCACGATGTTCATCCTCGGTGCGACCTTGAAGCGCTTCGGCTACCGTACGACCATGATCCTGGGTATTCTGGCGTACCCGGTGCGCTTTGCCGTCTGGGCGTTTTTCCCGCAGAACGAGACGCTCATCATTCTGGTCCAGATTCTCCACGGCATCTGCTACGCCTTTTTCTTCGCGGCCGTTTACATTTTTGCGGAGGAATACTTTCCCAAGGACGTGCGGGCGAGCGCGCAGGGACTTTTCAACGTGATGATCCTGGGCATTGGCGTGCTGGTGGCCAACAGCATTTGTCCGAAGCTGGCGCAGGAAACATTTTTGCAGAATGGCGCAACTGATTTCCATCACCTGTTTCTGGTGCCGTTGACGGTGGCTTTGCTGTCTGCCGCCGCGCTCGCCTTTTTCTTCTGGCCGCCTCCGGGAAGGGACAACCCCTCCGGCCGATAATGCCTTCCTAGTTATGGCCGAGATGGTCCTGTAAAATTTGCAGGAGCTTTTGGGGTAGGTACGGTTTTTGGAGAAAGTTGGCGCCGTCAACCAAACTGAGACTTTTGCCAACCACTTCGCCGCTGTAACCGCTGGTGTAAACGACCTTGAGTCCGGGTCTGGCGGCCTGCAATTGTTGGGCCAGTTCATAGCCGTTCATGCCGTCGGGCATGATGATGTCGGTCAGCAAAAGTTGGATCCGGTCCTGATGTTCCTGCCAGACTTTCAAGGCCGCCACGCCGGATTCTGCCGCCAGGACGGTGTAACCGCACCGCTGGAGCAGGTTGGAGACCAGCACCCGCACCGCCAGTTCATCTTCAACCACCAGAATGGTGCCCGTGCCGTGGGGCAGTTTGACGGCGGCGGGGGCGGGTTCCTTTCCGGCCCGCCCGCCGTCTGCGGCGGGAAAATAGATGTTAAAGGTGCTGCCGTTGTTGACTTCGCTCGAGGCCGTGATCCAGCCGCGATGTTGCTGGATGATGCTGTAAACGGTGGCCAGTCCCAGCCCCGTGCCCTTGCCAACGGCCTTGGTGGTGAAAAACGGCTCGAAAATGCGCGGCAGGTTTTCCCCGGGGATGCCGCAGCCGGTGTCTCTGACCGTGAGACGAACGTGCGTCCCGGCGACCGCTTCGGGATTTTTTTCCACTTGTGCCTTGGTGAATTTCTCCTTGCTGGTACCGATGCTCAACTGTCCGCCGGTGGGCATCGCGTCGCGCGCGTTAACCAGGAGGTTCATGAGCACCTGTTCGATCATGCCGGCGTCGGCGTGAATCAGGGCCAGGTCGGGGGCATAGTTGGTTTGCAGTACAATGTCCTCACCCAAAATGCGCCGCAACATTTTGGTCAGATTGGCAACCACCTCGTTCAAGTCCACGTTGGCCGGCCGCATGACCTGCTTGCGGCTGAAAATGAGCAGCTGGCGTGTCAGGCTGGCGGCGCGCTCGGCGGCCTGGACAATCTGGCGCGAACAACCGGACCTCTCCGCGGGGTCAAGTTGCGGATCCAACAGGAGAGAGGCATTGCCCTGGATGACGGTGAGAATGTTGTTGAAGTCATGCGCCACTCCGCCCGCGAGCTGGCCGACGGCTTCCATTTTTTGCGACTGTCGGAGTTGATCCTCCAGGTGCTTGCGCTGGACCCGGTTTCGCAGGGTGGCAATGCCGAAGGCCAGGTCAGCGGCAAGCTCCATCAACAATGCCGTTTCCTGGGGGTTGAAGGCATCAATCTGTGAGGAATAAACAGTTAGCGCGCCGAATATTTTATCACCCGCCTTGAGCGGCAGGCCGATGCTGGAACCAAAACCTTGACGCAACGCTTCTTCCCGCCATGGCGCAAAGTCGGGGTTCTCGGCCAGATTCGAGAGCGTGGCCGGCTGGCCGGTGCGGATGGACGTGCCGGTTGGGCCGCGGCCGCGTTCCGTGTCCGCCCAGGAGACTTGCAGATTTTCAAGATAACGGGCTTCTGCCCCGGCCCACGCGATGGGACGCACAGATCTGGATTCATCCTGCTCCGAATAGCCCACCCAAGCCAGACGAAATCCGCCAATCTCCGTTATGATTTGACAAATCTTTGTCAACAGCGTGATTTCGTCGGTTGCCCGCACGAGGGCCTCGTTGCACTTGCTGAGAGTTTGGAGCGACCGGTTGAGCCGGCGCAATTCCTCCTCGGCTTGTTTGCGTTCGGTGATGTTACGCCCGATTCCTACCAGGCCTTGAACCTTTCCGTGGCTGTCCCGGAATGGCACCTTGGTTGTCAAGTGCGTGCATTCCCGGCCATCGGGGCTGACGCCGCTGCCTTCATGGTCAATGAGCGGCTCTCCCTCAAAAACCTTTAATTCCGTGGCGCGGAATCCGGCCGCCGCTTCTGGCGGGAAAAAGTCCGCATCGGTGCGGCCAACGATCTGGGAGGAACTTTCTTTGCCGAAGTGTTTGGCAAGGGCCTCGTTCGCAATCAGGAAACGGCTATCCAGGTCTTTGACGTAAAAGGTTTCAGGCAGCAGATCGATTAACGTCCGGAGCAGGCGGCGTTCGGTGGTAATGGCTTCTATCGCCTGCCGGTGTTCGCTGATGTCCAGGCAAAAGCCGATGGAAAGGCCGCTTCCCGTCATGACTGCGCGCAGTGAAACCCAGATCAATTTTCCATCCCGCCGTTTGAAACGGTATTCGCCCGCGACCTGCTTCTCGGTCCTCAGGAGCTGATACGCCTGGCGCACTTCCTCAAGGTCTTCGGCGGGATGCAAATCCGTGATGGAGGTGCCCAGCAAAGCCGCGATGTCATAACCCAGCAAATGGCCGGCGGCCGGATTGCAATCCACCAGGCAGCCTTTCGCATCGGCCACGAGTACTGCCAAGGGGGCATTTTCAACATAAGAGCGGAACTTGGCTTCACTTTCCCGCAAGGCGCTCTCGCTTTTTTTCAAGTCGGTGATGTCGGTGTTGA
>DATEGR010000450.1:0-9918 GCA_035279985.1 Verrucomicrobiia bacterium | reverse complement strand
AATACTGGTTAGGGCATAAATGCGTTCCGCGATTTTCTTAAGCCCCTCCGGCCCGTGATAGCACGCATACATCGAAGCGATGTTCGCGAGGAGTGCCTGGGCGGTGCAGATGTTG
This sequence comes from Verrucomicrobiia bacterium, assembly GCA_035279985.1. Classification (GTDB taxonomy): domain Bacteria; phylum Verrucomicrobiota; class Verrucomicrobiia; order Limisphaerales; family UBA11358; genus UBA11358. The sequence goes on along the minus strand of DATEGR010000450.1, from coordinate 9,803 downwards.
CTGGTGGCCTTTTCGCGGCGGATATGCTGCTCGCGCGTTCCCAGCGCGAGGCGCAACGCCGGTTTGCCGCGCGAATCCTTGGAGACGCCGACGAGGCGGCCTGGCATCTGGCGCTTGAATTCGTCGCGCGTGGCGAAAAACGCCGCGTGCGGTCCGCCGTAGCCGAGCGGCACGCCAAAGCGTTGCGCGCTGCCAACGGCAATGTCGGCGCCGAATTCGCCCGGTGGCTGGATGAGTGTCAGCGCCAGCAAATCGGTGGCCACAGTCACCAGCGCGCCCGCCGCGTGGGCTTTTTCGGCAAACCCGGAATAATCTTGAATCGCGCCAAACGTGTCGGGGTATTGCATCAGCGCACCGAAAACCTTTTCGGTGAACTGAAAATTTTCAGGGCTGCCGACGACGACCTCGATACCCAGCGCTTTCGCCCGGGTCCGGACGACTTCGATATTTTGCGGATGACAGGTTTCGGAAACAAAGAAGAGGTTCCGGTCATCTTTAAGCCGATGGCACATCGTCATCGCCTCGGCGCAGGCGGTGGCTTCGTCGAGGAGCGAGGCATTGGCGATGTCGAGTGCAGTCAGGTCGCTGACCATCGTTTGGAAATTCAGCAGCGCTTCGAGGCGGCCCTGGGAAATCTCGGCCTGATACGGCGTGTATTGCGTGTACCAGCCGGGATTTTCCAGAACATTGCGCTGGATGACGGCCGGCGTGATGCAATCGTAATAGCCCATGCCGATGTAAGAACGAAAAACCTGGTTCTGCGATGCGATTGCCTTCAGCTCAACGAGGGCATCGTGCTCCGTCCTGGCAGCGGGCAGTTGGAGTGGCCGGTTCAGGCGGATGCTCTCCGGCACGGCGGCAGCAATCAGCCCGTCCAGACTTTTGAAGCCGGTTTGCCCGAGCATTTCGCGTGTTTCGGCGGCGTTCGGCCCGATATGACGGCGGGCAAACCGGTCCGGCTGCGCGGACAATTCAGTCGCGCCGGCCAATTGACTTTCTTTTGAAGGTTCGCTCACAGATTCAGTCGAAACCATGCTGGGACAATAAGGTTCGCGCCTGGAAAAAGCGAGTCAAAGTAGGACAGGCGTCGCGCCTGTCTCATTTCTCTCTCGGCTTCATTTGAAGATGGAGACAGGCGCGACGCCTGTCCTACGTTCTTGACAGCGCGGCACGGACGATGCGGCATTCGCCGTAGCCGTATTTGCCGCCCAGCGATTCGACCACGTTGCCCAGACTGACAGAGCCGTGTTTGGCAAACGCGGCGGCGATGTCGCGCTGCGCTTCGGCCGAAATCAAAGTAGTCACGTCAATCGTTTCACCCGCGAGCATGGCCGCTTCGAGATGAGTGTAAATTGTGCCATCCCTGAAACCGCGAATTTCCGCGATTTCCGGAACCGCTTTGCCCTGCCGGAAGAAATGCAGCGTTTCGCGCACGGTGTCCGTCAGCCGCGAACGGCGTGCTATCGGAGCGGACGGCGGCGCGTCGGACGGGAAGTCGTCCGCGAATATCTGGCGCGGATTCGTCTGCACATGGGTTGCGATCTCGCGCAGGAAAAGGTCGCCGAATTCGCGCAACTTCCTCTCACCCACACCGCTGATGCGCGACAAATCCTTGTCGTTCGCCGGATAAAACCGCGCCATCTGCCGCAACGATACGTCGGAGAAAACGATGTAGGGCGGCACGGCCCGTTCATCGGCGAGTTGTTTCCGCAGGCCGCGCAATTTTTCAAACAACACTTCGTCACAGGCAATTTCCCCGGCGCGATGTTTGGCCGGCTCGGTCGGCGCGACCGGCCGGGTGAGGGTGATCTTTTGCCGCGATTTCAGGGCGGTGCGACCGGCATCGGTCAATTCCACGATGTTGAACTTCTCCGCGTTTTGAAACAGCAGGCCGAGCCGGACCAGTTCGCGCCCGATCGTACTCCACTCGGCCCGCGTGTGCTCGCCGCCAATGTTGTAAGTCGAAAGCGATTGGTGGCCGAACTTGCGGACTTTATCCGTGTCCGCACCACAGAGCACTTCGACCACGTGCTGGATGCCGACGCCAAACCGGCTCTTCTCGCGGATGCGATAAACGCACGAGAGAAACTTCTGTGCGGCGAGCGTGCCATCCCAGGTGGCGCGCGGCGCGAGGCAGTTGTCACAGCCGCCGCAATTAACCGGAGCGCCGAGCACCGCCTCGGCGTGTTGGAGTTCAAGCTTTAACTTGTCCGGAGAGCCGGCTGAAGCCCGAACTCCAAGGGAACGCGCTGAGGCGGTGCTCGGCACTCCGAATTTTTCCCCGAAATAGCCCAGGAGACATTCGCGGCGGCAGGTGGCGATTTCGGCGTAATGAATCATCCGTTCCAGTTGGGCGCGGGCGATTTCGCGTTCCTGCGGATTCGGTTTTTCGTCAATAAACCGCATCTGCTTCACACGGTCACCGGGGCTGAACAACAGGAGGCATTCGCTCGGCAGGCCGTCGCGCCCGGCCCGGCCCGTTTCCTGGTAATAACCTTCGATGTTCTTCGGCAGATCGTAGTGAATGACGAAGCGGACGTTCGGCTTGTTAATGCCCATGCCAAAGGCGATGGTGGCGCAAATCACGCGCGTCTCATCGCGGAGAAACGCCTCCTGATTTTTCGTCCGGTCACCCGCGGTCATGCCGGCGTGATACGGCAGCGCCTTCACGCCATCCGCGGAAAGTCTGGCTGCCATGGTGTCCGCCGTTTTGCGCGCCTGGACGTAAACGATGCCGCTTTCCTTCGGGCGCGCCTGCATGAACGAAAGAATTTGATCATAAGCGCCCGACTTCGCGGCGACGCGGTAAGTCAGGTTCGGGCGGTTGAAACTGGCGACATAGCACGCGGGATCTTTCAGGTGCAGCTGCCGGACGATGTCGCCGCGCACGCGCTCGGTGGCCGTGGCGGTGAGCGCCATCATCGGCACGGCGGGAAACCGGCCGCGCAAGGCCGAGAGCTGCCGGTATTCCGGGCGGAAATCGTGTCCCCACTCGCTGATGCAATGGGCTTCGTCAATGGCAAACAGGTTCACCTTCCATTTGTTCAAATCCTCGAGGAAACCGGACAACATCAGCCGCTCCGGCGCGACGTAGAGCAGCCGGAATTCGCCGTTGTGCAATCCGCGCAAACGAGGGCGCGATTCGCCGGCGGCAAGGGACGAATTCAAGAACGTCGCCGGCACGCCCGCCGCCTGCAGCGCATCCACCTGGTCCTTCATCAGCGCGATGAGCGGCGAGACGACGACGGTGAGACCGGGCTGTACGAGCGCGGGAAGCTGGAAGCAGAGCGATTTGCCGCCGCCGGTCGGCAGCACGGCAAAAACGTCCCGGCCCGCGAGCGAGTCGCGGATGATTTCCTCCTGCAACGGCCGGAAAGAACTGAAGCCGAAGACTTGTTTCAGTGGTGCGAAGAGTTGATCGCGGCGAAGACTCACGAGCCGAGAATAAGACGCCGCCGCGCGACTGGAAAGCGGAAGTTTTGAGGCTCAAACTCGCGACCGGCCCACAACGTTTCCAGGCATTTCCGGGCCGGTAAAAGGCGATTTTTATGGGTTTTTCACAACCACAACATATCCGGTTGGCGACCAAACACCTGCCCAACTAATGGTGTTTTTGACCGAAAAATTCCGTAATTTGTCATTGTGCGAAAATGGCAATTTTCATACAATTTTAGCACCTGAAATTGGACGTTCAAGAACGAGCTTTCTGAATTTATTATGTCGATAAAAGCTGAAATGTTAGAGCCGGAAAACAAGCCGGCAACCGGTGCGACGGAGAAGTATGACGCATCAAAAATTGACAAGCTGGAAGGTCTGGAGGCGGTACGGAAGCGGCCGGGCATGTACATCGGCGACCCCGATGAACGCGGCCTGCATCACAGCGTGTTTGAGGTGCTCGACAACTCGATTGACGAACATCTGGCCGGCTACTGCAACAAGATTGAGGTGACGATCCACGTGGACGGCTCGGTGTCCATCCGCGACGACGGACGCGGCATCCCGGTGGACATGCATCCGAAGTTCAAGATGCCCGCCGTCGAACTCGTGCTGACGAACCTGCACGCGGGCGGAAAATTCGGCCAGGGCGCCTACAAATATTCCGGCGGTTTGCACGGCGTCGGCGCCAAATGCGTCAACGCGCTTTCCGACTGGTTCAAGGTCGAGGTCTCGCGCGATGAAAAAGTTTATTCGATGGAATTCGAGCGCGGCAAGACGACCCAGAAACTCGAAGTCATCGGCAAATCCAAGAAAACCGGGACGCTGATCACGTTCAAACCCGACCCGACGATATTCACCATCACGACCGAGTTCAAGTTCGACATCCTCGCGAATCGCCTGCGCGAACTGGCGTTTTTGAATCCGGGCATCGAGATCGTGCTGAAGGACGAGCGCGACGAGAAGACCGAAACGTTTTTCTACCGCGACGGCATCGAGCAGTTCGTCCGCCAGCTGGGCCGCAGCAAGCAACCGTTGCATCCCAAGCCCATCGTGATCGGGGGCAAACGGCCCAGCAAAATTGACGGCAAGGACGAGGACGTGTTTGTGGATTGCGTGCTGCAATACACCGACAGCTACAGCGACCAGATTCTGTGCTTTGCCAACTCCATCTCAAACACGGATGGCGGCACGCATCTGACCGGCTTCCGCTCGGCGCTGACCCGGGCCATCAACCAGTACGCCAAACAAAACGAGTTGCTGAAGGAAAAGGACCCGACGATTTCCGGCGACGACGTGCGGGAAGGCCTGGTCTGCGTGCTCAGCGTGAAACTGCCAAACCCGCGGTTCGAGTCGCAGACGAAAGTGAAACTCGTAAATACGGAAATTGACGGCATCGTATCGTCGGTGGTTTACGACGGGTTGATGACGCATTTCGACGCGAACCCGGGGGTCGCCAAGAAAATCATCGAGAAAGGTTTGCTGGCGGCACGCGCCCGCGAGGCTGCCCGCAAGGCGCGCGAAACGGTGCGCAAAGGCGCGCTCACCGGCGGCGGTTTGCCCGGCAAACTGGCCGATTGCTCGGACCGCGATCCGGCCAACACGGAGTTGTTCATCGTCGAGGGTGACTCCGCCGGCGGCTCGGCCAAGCAGGGGCGCGACCGCAAATTCCAGGCGATCCTGCCGATTCGCGGCAAACTCATCAACGTCGAGAAGGCGCGCCTGGACAAGGTGCTGCAGAACAACGAAATCCGCACGATGATCACCGCCGTGGGCACGGGCATCGGAGACGGCGAAGGCGAAGGCGCGTTCAACCTCGAAAAGCTCCGCTACCACAAGGTGATCATCATGACCGATGCCGACGTGGACGGCTCGCACATCCGCACCTTGCTGCTGACGTTTTTCTACCGGCAGATGCCGGCGCTGGTCCGGCAGGGCTTCGTTTACATCGCGCAGCCGCCGCTTTACCAGATCGCGCGCAAGAAACGCGTCGACTACGTGGAAGACGACGCGAAGCTGAACAAGATTTTGATTGAACTGGGCACGGAAGAAGTGCGGCTGAAGAACCTTTCCGACAAAAAGGAATTGTCCCAGAAGCAACTGGCGGAAATTCTGGAATTGCTCGAGTCGCTCGACAAATACGCCAACGCTTTGAAGCGCCATGGCGGCGACTTTGCGGAATACGTCGAGCATCGCCAGAAAAAGACCGGCGAACTGCCGAAACACCTGGTCAAGGTGCGCGAAGGCAACGATGAAACGGTGCATTACTTCCACAGCGAGGAGGAACTGGCGCAGTTCGGCGCGAAGAACGCCGACTTGAAATTGTTTGGCGGCGAAGAGGAAGGCGACACGACCACGTTCGTCGAAAAATCGAAGAACGGTTCGACGCGCCGGGCGCGGCACGTGGAGCTGCACGAAAGCAAGGCCATCGTGGAGCTGCTGGCGAAGCTCGACAAGAAAGGTTTCAGCGTTGAACACTACGCCGGACAGGACAAACCGCTGTTTGAAATCTGCGAAGGCGAAGGGGACCGGGAGACCGCCAAACCGCTGTTTTCCATCCCGGAAATCCTCACGGCCGTCAAGGAAATCGGCCGGCGCGGGCTGTCCATCAAACGTTTCAAAGGCCTCGGCGAAATGAATGCGAAGGAACTGTTTGAAACGACGATGGACCCGGTCCGGCGAAAATTGCTGCGCGTGGATCTCACCGACGCCGTCGAGGCCGAGGAAATGTTCACCAAGCTGATGGGCGAGGAAGTGGAACCGCGCCGCCAGTTCATCGAGGACAACGCACTCAACGTGCGGAACCTGGACATCTGATTTCGTCCAAATTTCGTTTGCGGAAAATTTTATGGCTGACTCCAAACCATCCAGTGATTTGCCGGTGACCAACACGCCCCTGTTCGCCTCGGGCGAAAAAATCGCCAAGGTCAACGTGGCCGAGGAGATCAAGAACTCGTTTCTGGATTACTCAATGTCGGTGATCATCTCGCGCGCGCTGCCGGATGCGCGGGACGGCCTCAAGCCTTCGCAGCGGCGCATCCTGCTGGCGATGCATGATCTCTCGTTGTTTCCGAACCGCCAGCACCGCAAGTGCGCCAAAATCTGCGGCGACACCAGCGGCAACTACCATCCGCACGGAGAAGCGGTGATTTATCCGACGCTCGTCCACATGGCGCAGCCGTGGGCGATGCGCGAACGGCTCGTGGACGGCCAGGGCAATTTCGGCTCCGTGGAAGGCGATCCGCCGGCCGCCATGCGTTATACCGAGGCGCGCATGACGCACCTTGGCGCCGCGTTGATGGAGGACATGGACCAGGACACGGTCGATTTCGTGCCCAACTACGACGAGACCCGCACCGAGCCGGTGGTTTTTCCCGCCGCGTTCCCGAACCTGCTCGTCAATGGCGGCACCGGCATCGCCGTCGGCATGGCCACGAATATTGCGCCGCACAATCTCGGTGAAATCGTGGACGGCATCTGCGCGCAGATTGATGACCCCGAAATCACGGTCAAGGGCTTGATGAAGTTTGTCAAAGGCCCGGATTTTCCGACCGGTTGCATGGTGTGCGGCCTGGAGGTCATCAAGGAATATTTCACCACCGGTCGCGGCAGCGTCAAGGTCCGCGGCAAAGTCGGCGTGGAACAACTCAAGGGCGGACGCGAACATATCATCATCACGGAGATTCCGTACAACGTGAATCGCGCGGTGCTCGTTGAGCGCATCGCCGAACTGGTGAACGAGAAGGTCCAGGGGTTCACCGACATCACCGCCATCCGCGATGAATCGGACGAAAACACGCGCGTCGTCGTCGAACTCAAGCGCGATGCCATCGCCAAGGTCGTCATCAACAATCTTTACAAGCAGACAGCGCTGGAAACGAGTTTTGCCGTCAACATGCTGGCGATTGACCACGGCCGGCCCAAGACGCTCGGCCTGAAGGAACTCATCAATTGCTACATCGAGCACCGGCGCGAAGTGGTGTTGCGGCGCACGCGCTTCCAGTTGCAGAAGGCCGAGGAACGCGCGGAGATCCTCGAAGGCTACCTTTGCGCGCTGTCGAATCTGGATGAATTCATCCGCATCATCCGCGGCAGTAAAAACCGTGACGAGGCCCGCATCAAGCTGCTGGCGTTCGAGTGGACGCAAAAACAGGTCGAGCGTTGGGGCATCCTGATCCGCAGCGAGGCGCGCCTGACCAAGGGCCGCTACGCGCTGACCGAGCGGCAGGTGGATGCGATTCTGGAATTGCGCCTGTATCAGCTGACCGGGCTGGAAATTGACAAGGTCGAGACCGAGTACCAGGAACTGCTCGCGCGCATCAAGGATTTGCTGGACATCCTCGCCAAGGAAGCGCGCGTGCTGGCCATCATCAAAGCGGAGTTGCAGGCCATCAAGGAAAAATACGCCACGCCGCGCCTGACCGCCCTGGTGCCCGATGAAGGCGAAATCAACATCGAGGACTTGATTGCGAACGAGGGCGTCATCATCACGCTCACCCACAACGGCCTCATCAAGCGCACGAACATTTCGAGCTACCGTGCCCAGCGGCGCGGGGGCAAGGGCGTCATCGGCATGACGACCCGGGAGGGCGCGACGGATGAGGACAAGGATTTCATCGAGCACCTGTTCACCGCCAGCACGCATGATTATTTGATGTTCTTTACGAACACCGGGCGCGTCTATGTCGAGCGCGTGCACGAAATCCCCGACATGGGCCGGGCTGCCAAGGGGCGCAGTATTGCCAATTTGCTCGAACTGAAGGCGGGCGAAACCATCGCCGCGCTCATCCGCGTGCTTTCCAAGACGAACGCGAACAAGGACGATGTGACGTGGGAACAGCCCGGTTTTGTGTTCTTCGCCACCAAACAGGGTACGGTCAAGAAGACCGCCCTCGCCGATTTCGCCAACGTGCGCAAGGGTGGCATCATCGCCATCGGCATTGATCCGGGCGACGTGTTAATTGACGTGAAACTGACGACCGGCCAGAACGAGGTTGTGTTGATCACGCGCGACGGCATGAGCATCCGTTTCAATGAAGAGGACGCCCGGCCCATGGGCCGGCCGGCTACGGGCGTGCGCGGCATCAATTTATCGAAAGGTGACGAAGTTGTCGCGCTGGCCATTGTCGTGCCGGACGCCAAACTGCTGGTGGCGGGCGAAAACGGCATCGGCAAGCGGACGGACTTCGAGGAGTACCGTGGCCAATCCCGCGGTGGCAAGGGCATCATCACCATGAAGACGACCGAGAAGACCGGCAGTGTGGTGGGTGCGCTGACCGTGCGCGACGCGGATGAAATCATGATTATCACCGTCAAAGGCCAGATGGTACGGACGTTCGTAAAGGACATCCGCGAAGCCGGGCGCAACACGCAGGGGGTGAAACTGGTCGGTCTCGATGCCGGCGACAAGCTCCAGGCCATCGCCCCGGTCATCGGTGAGGACAAGGAAGACGCCGCGAGCGAAACCGGGCCGGGAAAATAATTTTTTCAAAACATCTTGCCAGTCTGCGGTTTTAAGATACAATCAATTGCGTCCGAATGGTTTCGGAGGTTGCAGGAAGTAATTTCTTCTGCCGATCGGTTCCTCGTTCGACTCAAATTGTCGGCAAGAAGAACGATGAAAAGACACATTCTGATAGTATTGGTGCTGGTCGGTCTGACCCCGTGCAGCCGTGCCAGCGACATTAACCCAACTGGTGCGACACCCGCCAATAACCCGGCGGTGGACAGCAATAACGCCCTGGAACTCCTGGCGATGGAGACCAGCAACCGCGAGGCCATCCCCGGAGCCGTGGTTTCAACCAATCTTTCCACCAACAAACCGGTCTGGGAGAGCAGCATCACCCTCGGGGCCACCGCGACCGCGGGCAACGTTAACAGTGCCCTGGCCACCGGCAATTTCCAGACCCACAAAAAAACACCATTCGACGAGTGGAATCTGGGCGTGGATGCGGTCTACGGCGAGGTGAGTTCCGTCAAGAACAGTGAAACCCTGCACGGCTTTGTCCAATATAATCACCTGTTCAGTGAGCGTTGGTACGGCTATGCGCGCGCCGACGCTTTGCACGATGGCATTGCCGATGTGGCCTACCGCTTCACGTTCAGCCCCGGCGCCGGCTATTACTTCATCAAAGACAAGGAAACGTCGCTGGCAGGTGAGATTGGCCCGGCCATTTTGTATGAAAAACTGGACAACGAGTACCACACTTACCCGACCTTGCGCCTGGGCGAGCGTTTTGAGCACAAATTCGACGGGCACGCCCGCCTCTGGCAAAATGTGGAGTTTCTGCCGCCGTTCACCGACCCGCGGGCCTTTCTCGTCAATGCCGAAGTGGGTGTGGATACCCCGATCAGCAAACACCTCAGCC
>DATEGR010000449.1:0-5055 GCA_035279985.1 Verrucomicrobiia bacterium | reverse complement strand
TTTTGACGATTCGCGGCTGCGCACGGTGGATACCCGGGGCTATGCCACCTTGAAATACGCGCACAAATTTTCGGATACGCTGGATGTCTCGGCCGACGTTTATTACGACCAGAGCGATTTTCAGATTGGCTATCCGGAGCCGTTCGGTTCCCCGGCGCCGGCCCCCTTCTTTTACCAAGAACAAGAGACTGGCCAATGGGTGGGCGGCGAGGCGCAGGTGAACAAAAAAATCTGGGACCGCCACCTATTCTCCGTCGGCGCGGAATACCGCAATGACTTCAGTCAGGAAGACCATCTGTTTCAAGTGGAACCCAGTGCCGGCGATGTTCGGGACGTGCATGACCGCCGCCAGAATTTCGGCGTTTTTGCCCAGGACGATTTCGCCGTGATGACCAATCTCCACGTCAACGCCGGTGTACGCTACGACCAATATTACGACCGGTACGATTCCTTCGCCCCCTCCTGGAATCCGCGGGCGGCGGTCATCTACGAACCTTTTTCACAATCCACCTTCAAATTTATTTACGGAACAGCGTTTCGCGACCCGAGTTTTTATGAGTTAAGCGAGTTGGCCACTCTGAATAACAAGCCCAGCCCGGAAAAAATCACCACCTACGAAGTGGATTATGAACAGGGCATCGGGTTGCACTGGCGTTCGTCGATTTCCGCTTTTTACAACCACATGAATGACCTGATTGACATTCAAAACGGCAGCTTCACCAATTTCAACGCCAATACGCTCGGCACGGAACTGGCGCTCGAAGGAAACTGGGTGTACGGAATCCGCACCCGTATCAGCTACAGCCTGCAACATACCGAAGACCGCGATACGGGCAGCGGCCTGCCGGATTCCCCCACGCACCTGGTCAAAGCCAATCTCAGCGTGCCGTTGTGGCAGGATAAAATTTTTGCCGGGCTGGAATTGCAGTACCTGAGCTCCAGCCACACGATTTACACCGACACCACCGGTACGCACGTGGGAGCCGACGCGCCGGATTTTGTCGTCGTCAATTTCACCCTCTACAGCCACAACCTCGTCAAAAACCTGGATGCCTCTGCCAGCATCTATAACCTGCTCGACAACCGATACGAGGAACCAGCCACCCGTTTCCATCTCCAAAGCGTCATCCCGCAGGATGGCCTCACCTTCCGCGTAAAACTGACCTATCATTTCTAATTTGAGCAGATAAACCGCTTATGGCATAGTCAGTGTATGGGATGGTTTCGAAGACTCGTCAGATGTCCACGCCGGGAAGCGGTGGCGGGCCTTGTTTTCCTTGCCTTCTTTGCAGTTCAAGCCCGTGCGCAACTCGGTACCCCGCCGATTATCCTGGTCCAACCGTCGAATGTCAGCGTCTCCCCGGGAGAAACTGCCATTATTTCAGCCACGGTGGCCCCCAGCCTTACGCCTCAGAATTTTCATTGGTTTTTCAACGGTCAGCCGGTTGTGACCAATGCGGACATCACGGCCAGCAACACGATCAATCTCGCTCTCGATATCATCAATGTGTTGGTCGTTAACAACGCCAATTCCAACAGTGCGGGCATTTATTCGTTGCGGATTACCAATGGAGTTGGCTCCGCCGTGAGTTCCAACGCCGCCTTGACTGTCCAGTCCCTGACGATCACCAACCCGATCTATTTCGTCACCTCGGGGATCGGGTTGAATGTCAATGGGTTTCAAATCCAGTTATCCGGGCCAATCGGGTCCAACTTTGTCATTCAAGCCTCGGCCGACCTGAAAAATTGGGTTTCTATTTCCACCAATCCTGCGCCCACCGGCATCGTTTCTTACGTGGATACCTCTGCGAAAACCAACGTAGTTCGTTTTTATCGTGCGTTCATACCGTAATAACCTGTCTCCTGTTGCAGAATGACCCGCTGACCATTGCTCGCGAACAGAGCTGCCCTTTGAAGAAAACCTTTGAAAAAACGGGGCTTTTTAGTTTGGCTGCCGGAGGCAGGGCTCGTCATTTCCGATGAATCGGCAGCCTTAAAACCTCTATCATTTTCCGGGCGATCCAGTGGCGCCGTTCTTCGCCGACGCTCCCCTTCCGGACGTCGAACCGCGCCTTGGGAAGCAAATGAATCCGGTCGCAGCGGACCATCGTTTTCCAATCCAAGCCATCTGCCTCGTCCAGCACTTCCTCGGTGATTTTCGGCTCCCGATTCACTTTGGCTGAAGTGCACAGCAAGGCGTTGACTTCCTCAATCTCGGGATTTTGGCAGGTCTCGTCGTTGGAAATGATAACCGCCGGATGCCGTCGCTTCTTGCTGAACGGAAACATGAAAATGTCCCACTGCTTCACGAGGCCTTTTTAATCGAGGTCTTTGGGAGCACGAATCACCGAGGCTTTGGCCAGGCGGTTATCCTCCTGGATTTCGGCCTTGCTGTAAGCGTTGGCGAAAAAGCCAGCCGGACGCACGGGGATAGGATCGATTTCAGGAACTGCCTGCAAAACGAACCGGCGCCGGCCCGTGACGATATACACCGTCTCGCCCCGGCTGACTTTTTCGACCAAGCGGCCAAGATACGTTTTCGCATTGCTCAATGTGAACATTTGCGAGCGCAAATTGACCCTCGGCTTCCGGGAATGAGCGTGAACGGCGGCTTTCACAGGCTGAATGTAGCCTATGGTCAGGCTGATGTCGAATCACTTTTTGTGGGCGGCCCAAACAGCTTCCCATCGTTGGAAAAGTGAAAGCCCACGTATGGGCAGCTTCAGCACCGCACGCCAAATTTCATTGGCTCCATGGTGGAGAAAGACCTGGAGAATTCCGATCCTCGTGTTCGGGCCACGCGCTTCTTCCGATGAACCAGCACTCCGATTCGATGACTACGCGGGTGTCTCAACCGTTTGCCGATACCAGCCGCGCGAGCGGTTGCAGACCTTGCAGACGGACAGCATTACGGGCACTTCCACCAGCACACCGACCACACAGGCCAAAGCCGCGCCGGAGCTCGGGCCGAACAAGGTGATGGCGACCGCGACAGCCAGCTCGAAGAAGTTGCTCGCGCCAATCAGCGCGCCGGGCGAGGCGACATTGTGCGGCACCTTGAACCAGTGCATCAGCAGGTAGGTAAGGCTGGAGTTGAAATAAACCTGAATCAAAATCGGAATCGCCAGCAGAATCACTGCAAACCATTTTGTCGTCAGGTTCTCGGCTTGGAACGCGAAAATCAGGGCCAGCGTCAGCAGCAGCGCCCAAATCATCACCGGATGAAACTTCGGCAGGAAATTCTTTTCAAACCATTCTTTCCCGTGCGACTTGAGCAGCAATGTGCGCGTCAACCAGCCCGCCGTCAGGGGAATCACGATGAACACGACAACGGACGTGATCAGCACTTTGGCCGGCACCACGACATGCGCCACACCGCAGAGGAACATGACAATGGGCGCGAACGCGACGAGCATGATGAGGTCGTTCACCGCCACTTGCACCAGGGTATAAACCGGGTCGCCGTCCGTGAGGTAACTCCACACAAACACCATTGCCGTGCAAGGCGCCGCGGCAAGGATAATGAGGCCGGCGGTGTAGTTTTTGGCCGTCTCCGCATCAATCCAGTGTGCAAACACATGCTGCATGAAAAACCACCCCAACAGAGCCATGCTGAACGGCTTCACCAGCCAGTTCACAAACAGGGTGACCATCAGTCCCTTTGGTTTTTTGGCAATCCCGCCGAGGGCGCTGAAATCCACCTTCAGCATCATCGGATAAATCATCAGCCAGAGCAGGACGCCGATAGGCACATTCACTTGCGAGCCCTGGCCGAATTCCAGTTTGCTCAACGTGGCGGTGAGGTCGGGCAACAATTTGCCAAAAGCCACGCCCACCACCATGCAGAGCAGCACCCAAACCGTCAGGTAACGCTCAAAAAACGCGAGCCGTTTGGGTTTCACGGCGGTTGGAGCGGCGGGAACGGATGCGGTCAAAGATGAATTTTCCATAAATTGAATTTCAAGGATGAGCCGTCAGCCAGGTGCGGATTTTGTCTTCAATCTGGTTGCGAACTCCGCGGAACTTCTGCAACTGCTCTGCCTCCGCGCCTTTTGCTTCAGCCGGGTCTTCAAACGGCCAGTAGACACGCTGCAAGGCAAAGGGATAAATCTGCGGACAATTTTCCTGTGTCCGCTCGCAAACAATGATGGCGAAATCAAATTTCATCTTTCCCATGATGCCATCCAGTCCCTTGGCCCGTTGCCGGGAAATGTCCACGCCGACTTCGTTCATCACGCGGACAGTCAACGGATGAACAAAGGTTGGTTCAAGCCCGGCGCTCACCACGTCGAACCTGTCCCCGGCGTGCTTGCGCAACAGCGCTTCCGCCATCTGGCTGCGGGCGGCGTTGTGCGCGCAGAGAAATAGGACGCTGGGTTTCGGCATGGCGGTCTCACATTGGTTTGCGTCCGATGATTTCCAGGCTGGTGACGTAATCGCCCGGCTTCGTGCCCGCCGGCAGATGGGCTAGGATTTTGAGATAAAGCGGGTCCTGTCCTTCCACCAAGGTGTCCACGTATCCGGGTTTGGAATTCAGCCGGATGTCCGTCAGGCCGGCATCGCGGGCCATGCGCTCGGTTTCGGACGCAAGCACCGCGCCGGCCACACACCCGACCAGCGCCTCAACCATTTCGCGGATTGCTTCCGGCAACGGTTTCAACAGCGCGAGATCGGACACGGCGACGCGCCCGCCGGGCTTGAGCACGCGCGCGATTTCGCGCCAGACCCGCGGCTTGTCGGGTGAAAGGTTGATGACGCAGTTGGAAATGATCGCGTCCACGCTGGCGTCGGCGACGGGCAGGTGTTCGATTTCGCCGAGCCGGAACTCGACGTTGTCCAGTCCACTGCGCTCGCGGTAGGCGGCGATGTTCCCGCGCGCCCTGGCCAGCATTTCCGGCGTCATGTCCACGCCGATGACGCGGCCCGCCGGCCCCACTTTCGGCCCGGCGACAAAAGCGTCGAAGCCGGCGCCGCTGCCGAGGTCGAGCAGCACTTCGCCGGGGCGTAGCGCCGCGAGCGCGCCTGGATTGCCGCACGACAGGCCGATGTTGGCGC
>DATEGR010000448.1:0-4856 GCA_035279985.1 Verrucomicrobiia bacterium | reverse complement strand
GATGTGGGCGCGCATAAACTCTGGCTGGCGCGACTGTTCCCCTGCTATCAGCCAAACACCTGCATCATCTCCAACGGTTTTGCCGCGATGGGCATTGCGGTGCCCGGCGCCATCGCGGCCAGGCTGGTCTATCCCAACCGTCGGGCGGTGGCCGTCACGGGCGATGGCGGTTTCCTGATGAATTCGCAGGAACTGGAGACCGCCGTCCGTCTGGGAACGGGCTTGGTTGCGCTGGTTTTGAATGACCGGACTTATGGGCTGATCAAATGGAAACAAATCGACCGGTTTGAACGTTCCGCCTTCACGGATTTCGGGAATCCGGATTTTGTAAAATACGCCGAGAGTTTCGGAGCGCGGGCCTGCCGCGTGCAGGCTGCCGGTGAATTGCTGCCGGCGTTGCAATCCGCGCTCGAGAGCGGAAAGGTGACCGTGATTGATTGCCCGGTGGATTTTGGTGAAAACCTGAAGTTATCGGAAAGACTGAATGCCCGGGTCGAAGCGGGGTGTTGCTCCTGATCCATTCGGCGCGAACTGCCCCCCTTTACGAGCAATAGAATTTTAGCCAAATCCGATGTCTCGACGCAGGTCAAAGGGTTTCCCTTTCCTCTGATGAGTTTCGGAGAGGTTGCCCGCGGTTAAAATGAATTTGAGAGGGAATGCTCCCTTAGTTGAACAAAATCATGAGTTCGCAATCAAATCTGGTGAAGGAGTTTAAACCGCGGAAGTGGAAACTTTTGATATGACCGCGAAAAAAATAGAAGAGAAAGATGAAACCGAATCCACCCTGCCCCCGGCAGGGCTGAATGTGTGGGTTCAGTGCGAGGGCTTTCGCTGCCTCGCGTATCGGACGAAAGACGGAAAATGGATGACCGCCATTGGCAACAAAGAAGTGAAGGATGTCATTCGCGTCGTGCCCTTCGATTAGCCCGGCAGTGATTTCACATGCCAACGGAGCGCGGATTGCCTCAATCCGCAGTCCCGATTCTGAATCGGGACGAGTTGGAACAACTCGCGTTCGGAGAGCAACTCCAAATCGTACCCTGCCCTTTTGGGCTCTGACTAAACTCTGCAAAGCCCCGATTAATCGTAGCGGGGTCTCGGCAGAGCGCCGCCAACCACAGAAAATTGAAGAGCGCGGCTTTCTACCGAAAGCCGCTACGACTGTTTTCATGGATTTTGCGGGCGAGTCTTTACCTACTCGACCTTGTAGCCCAGTTCGCGGAAGTGTTGGAGCTTGTAGAGCAGCGCCCGGCGGCTGATGCCCAGCGCCCTGGCGGTTTCCGTGCGATTAAAATCATGCTTCTGCAACGCCTGCATGATGGCCTGACGTTCAATCTCCTCCAACCGCGCCGGGTCGGCGGCCTCAGCGGCGGCCGGCTGGTCGGCTGCAGCGCGCACGCGCGCCGGCAGATGCTCCGGCAAAATCAGTTCACTCCGCGACAGTAACACCGCCCGTTCCATGGCATTGCGCAACTCGCGGACGTTCCCGGGCCAGGGATAACGCTCCAGACAGGCGGTCACGGTTTCCGAGAACCGTGCGCGGCCCTTGGTCATTTCCTCGATGAACCGGCTCGCCAGCGGTAAAATGTCCTCGCGCCGTTCGCGCAACGGCGGAATGTTCAGCTCCACCACGTTCAACCGGTAAAACAAATCCTCGCGAAACCGGCCATGCTTGACCTCCTCCTCCAGAATGCGGTTGCTGGCGGCGAGAATGCGGGCGTTGGTCTGGATTTCCCGGTTCGAGCCGACGCGTTGAAACCGCCCGTCCTGCGTTACCCGCAACAGTTTGGCCTGAAGGGGCGACGACATCTCGGCCACCTCATCCAGAAAGATTGTGCCCTCGTTCGCCTCCTCGAACCGGCCGATGCGCTGGGCGCGCGCGCCGGTGAACGCGCCCTTTTCGTGCCCGAACAATTCGGCTTCGAGCAGCGTTTCCGGGATGGCGGCGCAATTGATTTTGAGCAACGGCCCTTTCGCGCGCGAACTCCAGGCATGAATGACATCCACCACCACTTCCTTGCCCACGCCGCTCTCGCCGGTAATCAACACCCGGGTTTCGGACGGCGCAATCAACGAGGCATCGCGGAACACAGCCTGCATGAGCAGGCTGCGGGCAATTACGGACTCCGGTAACTGTTTTTCTTCGTTGTACCGGAGCGGAGCAGCCTTCGAGATACCGATCGCCTGACGCACGGAATTGAGCAATTCATCGAGGTCAATCGGCTTGGGCAGATAATTGACCGCGCCATCGCGCATCGCGGCCACCGCATCACGGATGTCGGTGAAGGCGGTGACGAGCAGGACCGGCAAGGTGGCATGTTCCTGGCGCGCGCGCCGCAGGGTTTCCAGCCCGGAAAGCCCCGGCATCCGCACGTCGGAAATCATCATGGCGAATTTCCCGGCGCGGAGCATCTCCAGGGCGCGTTCGCCGGAATCCGCCAATGCAGTTTCAAAACCCTGGCTGCGGAGAAATGAATGAAGCAGGCTGCGCTGACCGGGATCGTCGTCTACAATCAGGATGCGCGGTGATTCGGCAGAATGGTTGCGGGTTTCGGCCACGACTTAAAGCTATCCGATTCAGACGCCCCGTTTCAAGCGGCGGATACAGGGATGTCGCAGGTTCAAAGGCTGCTTTGGGCGGCGTTGATTTGTGCGCGCAGCACATCATGCAGCGTGACCAGGCCCAGAAGTTTACCGTCGGCGGGTTCGCACACCACCGCCATACCCGTCGGCGATTCGATGAGCAGCGCCTGCAATTGCCGGATGGTTTGACGCGGTTCGCAGCGGACCAGGGGCGCCAGTTTGGGCGCGCGTTTTTCGGCAAGGGCTTCCGCCAACTCAGTCTGTGTAGCAATGCCGGTCAGCTTGCCTTCGTGCATCACAGGAAAACAGGTGAAGACATTGGCTTTCAAGGCCTTCTCCACTTCCACCGGTTCCAGGCTGTTCAAGATGACCGGTTGAAAATTGGCGATTGTGGAAACCGGCAGCTTTTGCCAGCTCTGCAAGTCGCGTGGCGGGAGCAGCTTTTCCAGCTTGTGGCCGTCCTGTTCCAGAATGGCGTCGTAAAAATTCGCACGCGTCATCCGGCGGCTGACGGCCTGGCTGATGAGCGCGCCGATCATCAAAGCCGGCACGAGCGAAAATTCATGCGTCATTTCGAAAACGATGAGGATGCCGGTCACCGGCGCGCGCACCACCGCACCCAGACATGCGCTCATGCCGACCACCGCCAACGTGAGGGTGTCCTCGGTCGGCAATGGCATCACCAGTCCGACTACCCCGGCCAGCAGCAACCCGCTCATCCCGCCGAAGAACAGCGTCGGCGAAAAAATCCCGCCGCAACCGCCGTAACCATAGCAAAGGACCGTCGCCAAAAGTTTTGCCACCAGGAGTACGCCGGCAATTTTCCAGGGCAATTGCTGGTTCAGCCCGGCGGTCAGGTCGCCATAACCCAAACCGAACACGCCGAGATGACCGGTCACAAAAAATACAGTTGCCCCGATTCCCCACGCCAACGTCGCGCCGATAGAGGGCTTCAGCCAGCCGGGGATTTTGCCCGGACGCCGCTGCCGTTCGCGCAAGTCCATCGTCGCCTTTTGAAAAAGAATCCCCGCCAGGCTGGCCAGTGCCGCGGCAAACGGCGTCAGCACATACGCCCGCCACGTCGGCACGTCGATATTCTGGATGGAGAAGGCCGGCTGCCGGCCCACCAGACCATGCACCAGCAATGCGCCAATCACCGACGCCAGCAGCACGCTGCCGAGCAGGTTGCTGTTCAGGTCCTGGATGATTTCCTCCATCACGAACGTCACCGCCGCAAGCGGGGTGTTAAAGGCCGCCGCCAGTCCCGCTGCTGCGCCCGCCGCCGTCGCCCGCCGGCGGCTTTGTTTCGCCTCGCCCGTCAAGCCCGCCAGTTGCGATGCCAACCCGGCGGCCACGTGAACGCTCGGTCCTTCGCGGCCCAGGCTGCTCCCGCCGCCGATGCTCAAAATGCCGCCCAGAAATTTCACCCATACCGCGCGCCACGGGATGACGCCGAAATCCTTCCAGAACGCCACCTTGGCCTGGGGAATACCGCTGCCTGCCGCGTCCTTGCAAAATGAATTCAGCAAATATCCCGCCGCCAGCGTGGTGCCGACCATCACCACGAAGCTCCCCATCAAAAAGGTGAGCGGGGATTGCGCCGCCAGCCGCACGAAGGTCGCGTTATACAGGACATTGATCAGCAGTTGAAACGCCACCACCGCCAGGCCCGCCGCCACGCCGTAAAGGCAGGTTTGCAGGATGTTGCGGGTATTTTGGGGCAGTTTCCCGAAATAACCGGATAAGGTTTGAGCAAACACGTCGTCAACATATTCCCAAACCGGCGGCGCAATTCAAGGATTACGCGCGGTGGGAGAGGCAAAGAACGCGACGTCCGCAAATCCGAAACCGGCAGGGAACCGGATGGCGAATGTTATGATGAATTTCCTGAACGGCAGCAAAATCCGATTCCGGTTTCGGAATTTATGCGCGACGCCGAGCCTGCGCGGTCAGCAGCCTTTTTTGCCATACGGCCAAGTCATCCAATTCAGTCAGGCGGCAACCTTCAGGTGGGTGATGCGGAACAGGGCGCCTTTCGGTTCGTTGGCCAGACACTCGACCTCCCAGCCGTGTGCGAGGACAATCTGTTGGACGACGGCCAGCCCCAAGCCGGTCCCTTTTTGATTGGTGGTGAAGTACGGTTTGAAAATTTCCTGACGATGTTCGGGCGGCACGCCGGGGCCGTTGTCGCGAATTTCCAGCGCCGCCCCGGCATCCATGCGTCGGGCCGAGATTTGAATCTGTCCATTCTCGCCGACCGCCTGGATGGCGTT
>DATEGR010000447.1:0-11290 GCA_035279985.1 Verrucomicrobiia bacterium | reverse complement strand
CGCCGATTGTTGTTTTCGCGCACGTTCCGCTTTGGACGGTTTATCCCGACTGGGGTTGGGGCACCGATGATGCCGGCCAGGCACTTTCGTATCTCAAGCGTTTCGGCTCGGTCACGGTGTTGAACGGCCACATTCATCAGGTACAACAAAAGATCGAGGGCAACGTCAGCTTTCACACCGCCATGTCCACCGCTTTTCCGCAACCGCACCCCGGTACCGCACCCTCACCCGGCCCGATGAAAGTCCCCGCGGACAAACTCCGCTCCATGCTGGGCCTCACGAGCGTCAACTACGTCCAGGGCCGGAACGCGCTGGCCGTCGTTGACTCAACTCTGGCTGGCTCTTAACAGCCCGTTCAAAAGCAGGAGACGACGTGAGGTGTCTCGGATTGGCCATTGAAAACGAAGGAATTATGAGACTCGTTACCTCGTCTCCTACGATCAAATAATTTTTTTAACAGACTCTTAAACCAAAACCGGAAATTAACGATGAAAGTGAAACGTAAAATGACACCTCTGCAAAACTCAATTTCTCCAGTAGCAGCCGACGTGAGTCGGCTCCATTTTTCTTGGATTTTCAATGAAATCAGAGTGGACTTAAGTCTGCTGCTACATTGCTGCAAAAGTCTCAAAATATGGCTCGGGATAACCGCGGCAGTTGCCAGGTTGATGTTATCACCGCTCAACCTGATGGCGGATGGCAGCGGAACGAATTCCGTCGAAGTGAAAATTGACAACTTCAATTTCGCCCCGCCCGCCGTGACTGTCTCTGCCGGAACGAAAGTAACCTGGGTGAATAAAGACGACGTGCCCCACACGGTTACCAGCGACGGCAAACTCTTTGGTTCGCGCGCGCTGGACACTGACGACAAGTTTTCGTTCACGTTTCAGACACCCGGCACCTACCCGTACTACTGTTCGGTGCATCCCAAAATGACCGGGAAGGTCGTTGTGAAATAAGCGGTGAGGCGCGTAGCCGCCGTTGTCAAACGGCGGAATCTGCTGTAGCGGCGCGTCTGTGAACGCCGCCATGCCCGGCTCCGGGTGGGGCGAGTGCCTGTCGAGCCGTTACTGATTCCTCGACATCTGTCGCGGTAAAGGCGTGTCGAAGGAGTCGAATGGTCGCGGAGCGACTGCGGAAATTAGTCCGGCACAACGTGCCGGGAAAAGTCAGGCGAATAAGGATTCGTCCGGGAGGGACGCCGGGAGGCCTGTTTTTACAGCCTTTCCCTCGTCCCTCCGGGACCGATGCCAATGCGTATCGGCTACCGGGGACATTGTCCCCGGCTAATTTCCAAAATCGCTCCGCGACAGCTAAATTGTTTTTGGGAAATGTTAACCAGTACAAGCGTCGATGAATCTCTTAGCTCAATTCCCGGGAAGCGCCGCCCCACCGGCCGCCAACGTCGTGTTGGTGGTCGAAATCATCATGGGCATTGCTCTCATCGGCGGCGCGGTGCTGGCGCGGCGCAGGCGGTTCAAGGCGCATGCCTGGTGCCAGGCTGCAATGGTTCTGCTCAATCTGGTCGTCATCGCCTCTTTCATGGGGCCGTCCTTTCACCGCGGAGTTGCGCCGGGAATTCCCTCCCGCCTTGGCCGTTCCTACTATTTGCTTGCGGTCTGCCACGGAATTCTCGGAGTCATCGCTGAGGTGTTCGGCCTGTACATTCTGTTGGTGGCCGGGACGACATTTCTGCCGAAACGGCTCGAATTCAACCGTTACAAAGCCTGGATGCGGCTGGCGCTGGTTCTGTGGTGGCTGGATTTGATCCTGGGGCTGGCCACGTACTTCCGGTGGTATGTCCTGCCGTTGTACCCGGTAAAATAGACCGCAAGCAGTTTTCCGGCATTGCGTCTGAGCAACCGGTTGGCCATGCTTCGGGGAAAACCGCAGAGTCACCATGAAAAAAATTCTTCTGTTCCTCTGTCTGGCGTGTGCCAGTGTCTATGGCCAGAAATTTCCTGATCTGGCCCTGACACCGCCGATGGGCTGGAACAGTTGGAATAAATTCGGCAATAACGTCAGTGAGGAGTTGATCCGGCAAACCGCCGACGCGATGGTTTCCTCCGGCATGAAGGGCGCGGGCTACGAGTATATCAATATTGATGATACTTGGCAGGGAGAGCGCGACGCCCAGGGATTCATTCGTCCCGATCCCAAAAAGTTTCCTTCCGGGATGAAAGCGTTGGCCGACTACATCCACTCCAAGGGCTTGAAACTGGGCATTTATTCGGACGCCGGCGCGAAAACCTGCGGCGGATTTGCCGGCAGCCGGGGGCACGAATATCAGGACGCTCAGATGTATGCCCAATGGGGCATTGATTACCTGAAATATGACTGGTGCGGTTGCGGGGATTTGAACGCGAAAGGCGCCTACACGACCATGCGGGACGCGCTGTATGCCGCCGGCCGGCCAATGGTTTTCAGCATTTGCGAATGGGGCAATAACAAACCCTGGGAGTGGGGCGGTGAGGCCGGTAATCTGTGGCGCACGACCGGTGATATCTGCCCGTGCTTCGATTGCAAGGAAGATCACGGCACATGGTATCAGTGGGGCATCCTGCAAATTCTGGATATGCAGGAAGGGCTGCGAAAGTACGCCGGTCCCGGCCACTGGAACGATCCCGATATGCTGGAAGTCGGCAACGGCATGACCACAAACGAGGACCGCGCGCACTTTTCCCTGTGGTGCATGCTCGCCGCGCCGCTCATCTCCGGAAATGATTTGCGCCACATGACGAGGGAGACAGCGGAAACC
The DNA here is from genome assembly GCA_035279985.1 of Verrucomicrobiia bacterium. Taxonomy (GTDB): domain Bacteria; phylum Verrucomicrobiota; class Verrucomicrobiia; order Limisphaerales; family UBA11358; genus UBA11358. The sequence continues at coordinate 8,532 of DATEGR010000447.1, read as the reverse complement.
CTCATGAACAAAGACGTCATTGCCGTTGACCAGGACAAGCTGGGGATTGAAGGGTTCCGCTATTCCTCGGATGGTGTTCTGGAGGTCTGGTTCAAGCCGCTGACGGACGGAGACTGGGCCATGTGCGTACTTAACCGCAGCACCCGGCCGCAGAAGGTTTTTTTCAACTGGAAAATTGAAAAGGTCAGCGACGATCTTTCCAAACGGGAAACCGCGTTTGACACGACGGTGTACCGGATTCGCGACCTGTGGACGAAGGCGGATTTGGGGACAACGGAGAAGCTTTTGAACGCCGAATTGCCGGGGCACGATATTCTGATGATGCGGCTCCAAAAGCAGTAAGCCGTTTCGTTATAATTTAGTGGGGCGAGGCTTTCCATGAACCGGTTTGTAGCGCAGTCGTCCCGACTGCGGGTTCCGACAGCGTCCCGCTGTCGGAAGCAACTTCCCCGGGCGGACGCCGGGGTGAACCCGCAGGCGCGAAGGCCTGCGCTACAACGATGCGGTTCAAAGTCCGTGGGCAGTTCCAAAAGGAACAGGAAACTACTGACGAGCCAAATTTGTAGCGTCGGTCTGTGACCGACGTTGCGGGGTTGTTAAAAAACGGCGCTGACACAGCACCGCTACAAGTCCGGCTCGCGGGTTCGCCCCACCGAAGGAGGCAAAGTGTACCACTGCCAAACTTTTTCACTTGTCGCTGAGTAGTTGGCGTTGCACTATTTCGTCAATCACTTTTAACCCCCAATGCAAAATGGAAAAAATATGAACCAAGCCAAACGTTTAACTCTTTGGTCGTGCGGGTCGTTAATCTCAGCACTCGCGGTATTTCTCCTGGTCGGTTGCCAATCCGCCAAAGAGCAATCCAGCAGCCAACCGGCAACTGCGGCCGCGCCGGCGGCTGCACCTGCCGCGACTGCCGAAGCCGCGACTGCCGCCGCACCCAAGATCATCCGTATCGATGCCGGGTCGGACACCAACTACGTCGATGCCGAAGGCAACACCTGGCTCGCCGACCAGGGTTTCGCGGATGGCGAGGTTATAACCCGGGACGCCGACCTGCCCGTTGCCAACACGAAGGATCCCGCGCTGTATCGGACCGAGCATTATGACATGACGTCCTTTTCCGAAAATGTTCCCAACGGCAAATACACGGTGAAGCTGCATTTTGCCGAAACCTACGAAGGGATTACCGGCCCGGGAGAGCGCGTGTTTTCCTTTAATGTCGGTGGACAACATGAATTCAAGGATTTCGACATCTGGGTCAAGGCCGGTGGCGCGCAGCGCGCCTATGAGGTAACGGTGGACAATTTGGACGTCACGGACGGCAAGCTGGTTATCACTTTCACGGCCAACGTGCAAAGTCCCGCGATCAACGGGATTGAAATCATCCCGGCCCAGTAGTTTCGCCTGCAGCAGAATTTGTAGCGGCGTTCTGTGAGCGCCGCAGAATTCATTTCGCGTTTTCAAAAATGCGGCGGTCATGGACCGCCGCTACAATCTTTAGCCCGGATCTTTAACGTAGCGCGGACATTCTTGTCTGCGGGTTGATGGGACTTTCTTGTCCCGCGGTCCGTCCGCGTGAAAATGGCGACTGGAAAATCGCCAATACCCGCAGGCTGGAAAGCCTGCGATACCTCATAATTGGAAACGCTCTAATGTTGCTCGATCGGTGCGGGCTTGCCTTGCCGGAGCGCGGGCAACCAGCCGCTGTAGCGGCGTTGATTGTAGTAGCTTTGCGTTCCGTGTTCGTCCTGGTGGCCGGATTTTGGCAGGATGACCACTTCCTTCGGCGAAGTGATTTCATTCACTGTCGCCAATACGCTCGATGGCGGACAGGTTTCGTCCCTCAGCCCCAGGCCGACCAGCACGGGGCATTTGATGTGCCGCGCGAAGTTGGCAATATCATAATAGCGGCTGGCTTCATGCACCTTTGCCGGGTCCTTGCCTTCCGTGTTGAAATACCAATGCGGCCAGCCGGGCGCGCGGCCAACGTCCGGCGCCAGCGTGTCGCCGTTCGCCGGCACCAGTGCCAGCGCCGCGGTAATGTCCTTGGGATGCAACCCGGCAATCATGAGGGTTTGTTGTCCGCCCTGGCTGTCGCCCATCACCACCAGCGTTTTGCCGTTCCAATCCGGGCGCGTCTTCAGATATTCCACCGCGCGATAGCAGGACAGGTACATCCGTAAAAAGTAACTGGTGTCGCGATTGTCGTTGCCGATGGACCAATAATCCTTGAGCGGCCCGGCAAATTGTTCCTGATAAAACGCTGCCGGTTCATCAATCGGCAGGTCGTGAGGCTCAATGTTTAACGCCAGCCACCCTTCCGCGGCGCGGTCCGTCACCCAGCTTTTCTGCAATCCGTAAACACCGGCCCATTGGACGATCAGCAGCGCCGGGAACTTTTTGCCTTTCTCGGGCCGGGCGATCTGGCCCTCGATATGGGTTCCACGAATGTTGTTCATGGTGATTTTCCAGTACGCCACGCCCGACCTTCCGCTGGTTTCCTCTGCCAGTTTCGGTTCCGGGGAAACTTTTTTTAATTCCTTCAGTTTGGCCTTCCAGAAGGTGTCGAAATCAGCCGGCATGGACGCGGCCGGCGTGATGCGGTCCGGCGCGGCCACAGCGCCGCCCACGGCTCGGTTGGTGGCGTCTTCCGGCTGCCATTGCACTTCAACCAGCATGGTGCCCGGTGCATCGCATCTGGTCTCGATGCGGGCAACATCATTGCTGAAGCTCAGGTCGCCTTGCCCCACGTCTTTCAGGCCGCCACTTTTGAGAAGGTAATGGGCCACCGGCGCATTGGATTCGCCTTTCCATTCGACCACCCAATGAACGGTGTCCCCGACCTGATACACACCGTTGGGTTTGTCCGGTATGACTGCCATTTGCGCCCGGCCAAGACTCGCGGCTGCGAACGCGATCAATATGAGCGCACGGACATGGAAATATTTGGGTCGCATGGGTCGAACGATATACAAGGGAGTTTTATTTGTGCTAGAACTAAATGTCCTTCGAACCCCGGCACATCTGGCATCCCGGCCGGATCAATCGCGGTGGCTGTATTCCTGGATGGCCGCGCGCCACCACGACGCGAGTGATTCGCCGGGACGCAGCCAGGCTTGCTGATGCAACCGGACCATCGCATGGGCGTCGGTCATAATCAGAAGCCGTTCCGCGGCGGTCAATTGCGCCGGACCTTCCGCCAGTAATTTTTCGCCGAGGGACCGCACTTCTTCACGTCCGGCGCCGAGTTTGGCGAGTTGTTCGGCGTAAACGGGGTTCAACCGCTTCTCGCGCAGCAGCGAGACATGAATCGCGTTGACGTAGGGATCCAGCACCGCTTCGGCCAGGCTGGCGTGGGGAAGGCGCGGGGTGGTGTCATCGGTGATTTCGTGGATCTTCAACTGCGAGCGCAAGGAGACGAGTTCGACCGGCGGTTGGGTTTCTTCCGGCGTCAGAAATAGTCCAAGTTTTCGGGCGCGGGCGCCCAGGCTGCGCCGGCTGGTCCACACACTGAGCGGGATGGAAAGAACCATGCCGGTGAACACGGGGGTGAACCACCAGAACAGGACCTGATTCAATCGCCACATGAACATGCCCCAAACCAGGCCGATGAGGGTGTGGCCCCAATGCCGCCGGATGGCGAACAACCACGTCGTGCCATCGGGGCCGCGCTTTTGCTGGCTCCAGCCCACGCTGGCGCCAAACAAATTGGTCACGACGAAACGTGTGTGCCACAGCATTAACAAAGGCGCGTGCAGGGTGGAGAAAATGGTTTCACCCACGACGCCAACCGTGGTGCGGGCCAGGCCGCCAAAGGCGCGGCGGCGGTCCCAATCAAACGCAAGGTCGATCAACGCCAGCACCTTCGGCAGAAACAAAACCGCCATGCAGATGCTGAATACCAGGAAGGCGTGCGCGGTGCCGCTGAGATTGGTCAGGTAGCCATGCACGGTAATTTCCGACAGGCCGGTGTATTTTTGGTACCAGTGTATCCAGTTGAACATCAGTAAGAACACCAGCCACAGCGGTCCGGCGAGATAGCCAGAGATGCCGAGCAACAGGTGCAACCGGTTCACGCCGCGCAGGCCTTTGGCGAACAATACGAGGCCGTGCTGCAGATTGCCCTGGCACCAGCGGCGTTCACGCTGCGCATTTTCAATCATTCCCTGCGGCGCCTCCTCGTAACTGCCTTCCAGATCGTACGCCAGCCATACTTCCCAATTCGCCCGCGACAGCAACGCGGCTTCCACAAAATCGTGGCTCAGAATCTGGCCGCCAAAGGGTTTGTTTCCCGGCAATTGCGGCAAATCGCAGAACTGCATGAAGGGTTCGGTGCGAATGATGGCATTGTGCCCCCAATAATTGCCAAGATTCAGCGCCCAGTAATTCAGCCCGGCGATGAATACCGGCGCATAAAGGCGGTTGGAGAACTGCTGGATGCGGCCGAAGAGCGATTCCGCGTTGACGAGCGCCGGGACCGTTTGGATCAGGCCGACGGACGGATGCAATTCCATCAACTTCACCAGATCCACCAGCGTTTCGCCACGCATGATACTGTCGGCGTCGCACACCAGGAAATAGCGGTAGCGGCGGCCCCAGGCATTGAGGAAGTCACGGACATTGCCGCTCTTGCGGCCCTCATTGTCCGTCCGGCGTCGGTAATAAATCCGGCCCAATGCGTCCAGTTCACGAATCAATTCATACCAGCACCGCTCTTCTTCCACCCATTTGTCCGGATCGGTTGAATCGCTGAGAATAAAAAAGTCGAAGTGCTCGAGCTGGCCGGTTTTGGCGAGTGATTCGTAGGTGGCGCGCAGGCCTTCATAAACGCGCAAGATGTTTTCATTGTAGATGGGAAAAACGATGGCCGTGCTGGTGCCGGCGATGCTTTGCGAGCGGTAATCCGTTCGCGTGATGCGGCGGGGATCGCCGAAAGTGCGCAGGATAAAGCCGAACACGCCGTGCATGCAACCGATCGCGATCAGCAGAATCAGGATGACAAACACGGCGAACAGCACCGTGCTGGAGGCGGACCAGCCGGTGCGCCAGAGCAAATCGGCGAAGAGCATGGAGACCACGCCCGTGAGCAGGAGGGCGGCGGAATAAAAAATAAACACGCGCCAGCCGCGGTGGACCCGGGGCAGGGAAGTCACTCCCAGGGGCGGCGACTGGTCCGGTGCGGAAGCGGACTGGGGGGCGCCGGGCATGGCTCAGTGCGTGTAATAGAAAACCGTGACCAGCAGCAGGACGAACAAGGTCCAGGCCACCACCATCTTCAAATAAGGAATCCGGCCCAGATTGGTCAAGGTTGTGATGGGGCCAAGATCAAACGGGCGCGCCGTCATTTTGGAAAGTTGAAAACCTGGTCCGGCACGCAGGTAGGCATCGCGCATCGAATGGACGAATTCCTCCGGCCAGGGGGCGGGGCGAAGGAATTGATCCTGCCACTTTCCGGGCATGTCGACCAGCAGCAGGGCGAGCCGCCCGCGCGTGGAGAGCATCTGGTCGGCGTTGGTAGGCGGTTCCTGCAGCACTTCGGCAAACCACTCCGTCACGATGCGGTCCATTTCCTCGGCGGCAATATGGGTGGCGGAGTGGTTTGGCTCGACGGGGGCGCGTTTCATGGCGCGTTCCAGCACGCGGAGCACCAGCTGGCCGAGCAGTGCTTTGTTGCGAATGCGCAGGGCGTGAAAATAATTTTCCACTTTGCCATAGGCGGCGTTCCATTCTTCCAATGGCCGGCCGGCCAGCCGGCCGGAGACATCGGCTAGCGCGCCCGGGTTGGTTATGGCGGACTCCATTGGTAGGTCCATGTTTCGCTCAAAATGTTTGTTCCGTTTTGCAAGGTGCACCGGATATCCACCGGATTCGTATTGCCCGGCTTCGGCTGCATCTTCAAAACGACGCGCCACGTTTTGAGGAAAGTATTGCGCAAAACCTGATTCCACACAATCGCGGCGTTGGTGCTGCAACTGGCGATGGCCTGCGGCGGACTGTTTGCCGGAATGGCATCCAGCTTTGGCCCGGTAAAATCAATCATGATCAGGCGGGTGCCGGCATTATCAGAATCGAGACCAATGCGCGTGCTTACCACCCGGTTTTCAGAAAGTTTCCCGTCGGCTTCACTGTTTTCCCAGTAGAGGGTGTAACCAAAGCGGTAAGGTTGCATCGGCGCGGGTTTGCTTTTCGGATCCCAGAACGCGACGATGTTGTCCAGGCCTTCGTAGTTTGCGCTCAATTCGACCAGATGCAAATCACCCTCACCCCAATCGCCGTGCGGCTGGACCCACACACTGGGTTCCAGTTGAAAAAGGTTGAACATGTCCTGGTACGCCGCAAACGAACGTTCCCGCTGCAACAGGCCAAAACCGCGGATGTGCGGCGCATAAAAGACCTGATGCCGCAGGACGGCCGGATTGTCCAATGGACGCCAGAGCACCTCGCCGGTGTCCGTGTGAACCAGCAGGCCGTCGGCGTCATGCACCTCCTGACGATAGTCGTCAAACTTGCGTTCCGAATTTTTGCCGTACCAGAACATGCTGGTCAACGGCGCCATCCCGATGGTTTTGATGGGCAGCTTCCGTTGCGGATTTGCCGCGAGAATTTCTTTTGGTTCACGCAGAAAGATCACCGCCTCGATGTCCGCCGTGGTCGTGTCACCGGGATGAATGATGAATTCGTACGCGCCGGTGCAGCTGACGCTGTCGAGCAGGCCAAAGAGCGTCAATTCCTTGTCGTCCAGTTGCGGTTTGCCAAGCCACCAGTCGGTAAAGATGGGAAATTCCTCGGGACGGTCCATTTCCCCACAATCCACCGCCAAACCGCGCGCGGACTGGCCGTAGTGTTGACCCTTGCCTAGCAATCGGAAATAACTCGCACCGAGGAACGCGCCCAGCTCGTCCCATTGGTTGGTTTCGTTCAATTGATACAGAACCCGGAAACCGGCGTAACCGGTGTTGGCGGGAATTTCATTTTCGATGTTCAGGCCGCCGTAATCAAAGAAATCCTGGACGAACCGGATGGGCTGCAAATGGGTGGCCGTAAATTCATACACGTGCACCGGCTCCTGATAGAGATAGCCCGGATGGAAAAATTCGATGTGGAAGGGCAGGTTTTCCACCCGCCACAAGGCCTGGCTGCGACGGAAACGGATCTGCCGGTATTTGTCGTAATCGAGGTTGTCCTGCCGCAAAACCTTGGGCAGGTCGGCGCGCGGCGAATGAAATGGATGATGCGCCCGTTCCTCGGCACGCTTGATGACATAATCCAGGTTCACCTCGCCGGATTCCGGGCTTGCCGCAACTCGTCCCGTCAAGGCCATCACCACCGTTAAAATCAGGCAACTTCGTCGCCACATTTCGGCTAAGGAGAACCGAAGTGGGGCAAATTTGCAAGTTCAGTGCGAAAGCCCCTGAGTAACAAAAAGTTGCATTGTTGATGCCAATTATTGGTAAGGTGGTATTGCAATGAACCTCACGAGCCAACCCAAGCACCAACAGTGCCATGAAAAAACACTGGCGCAGCTTCCCGGCTACGAACATTTCGCAGAGCGACATGGAAGCTCACCCACGTCAAACTGATCCGCTTACGCTGCGCTTCGGCGCGACAAGGTAGCCAACCCCGAAAGCTTTCGGGGCTGATCCCGGTTAACCAGGAATTTGAGCTTAAATTTTAACGCGCCACCTCACCCCGGCCCTCTCCCCCAACTCCGTTGACGGAGAGGGAGAAGATAGCCGTAAAGGGGTCAGTCGCACCTTGATGGGTTTATTGATTGCTTAGAAAGCGCAATCAGATTTAATCCAGTGTCTGCCGGTAGCGCTTGATGCCGATGCTCAACATCACCACCAGGAACAGCGCAATCGGCCAGAGCTCGGGCGACACATCAACCAGGCCATTTCCTTTGAGCAGGATGCCGCGCACGACGCGCAGGAAATGCGTGAGCGGCAGGACTTCGCCAATATCCTGCGCCCAGCCGGGCATCCCGCGAAATGGAAACATATAACCGGACAACAACAACGACGGCAGGAAGAAAAAGAACGCCATTTGCACCGCCTGAAGCTGGTTTTTGGCAATCGTCGAAAACGTGATGCCAACGGCGAGGTTCGCCACGATGAACAGAAATGCCAGCACCACCAGCAATGGCACACTACCGACAATCGGCACGCTGAACAGATATCTTGCCGCCAACAAGATGAGAAAAATCTGGATGTAGCCGACGGTGATGTAAGGAACGATTTTGCCAATCATCACCTCGCCGGGCCGGGCCGGCGTGGACAGCAGATTTTCCATCGTGCCGCGCTCGCGCTCGCGCGTGATCGCCAGGGCGGTAATGATAATCATCGTCATGGTCAGCATGACGCCCATGAGTCCGGGCACGATGTTATATTGGGTGTTGTTTTCCGGATTGTAATGTTGGTGCACCACCAGATTGAACGGCGGGGGTGCGCCTTGTAGTCCGGCCAACGGTCCGGTGAGGTCCCGATTGAGAACCGTGGTCGACAGCTGGTTTACGGCCGCAATCGCGTAGCC
>DATEGR010000446.1:0-5168 GCA_035279985.1 Verrucomicrobiia bacterium | reverse complement strand
CAAGCTGGCCAAACCCGGCGCGCTGGTGATGCATTGTCTGCCGGCGTATCGCGGCAAGGAGATTGACGCGGAAACGTTCGAGGCCAATGCCAACACAATTTTTGCGCAGGCCGAAAACCGGCTGCACGTGCAAAAGGCGGTTTTGAACTGGGTGGTTTCGTGATGTTGTAGCCGCGTTTGTGAAAACGCGGTCCAATCGCCGTCCCGTGTCCGCGCTTTGACCAGTGCGGCTACAACGCGAACTGCCGCAGGTATTTTACCGCCACCTTCAAATCCTTCGGCCAGGGAGCGGTGACGGTCACGGTCTGGCCGGTGACTGGATGCGGCAATGTCAACGCTTCGGCGTGTAGCGCGACGCGTGAAATCAGCGGACGTTCTTCATGTCCGGGCTTGAGCCGGTAATCGCGCTTGAGCCGCGACAGCCAGAGTTTTTTACCGCCGTAAAGTACATCGCCGACGATGGGCAGCCCGGCATGGCGCAGATGGGCGCGAACCTGGTGGGTGCGGCCGGTGAGCGGTTCGCACTGCAGCAGCGTGTAGCCCGAAAATTTTTCCAGCACTTCAAACCGGGTCCTGGATTTCTTGCCGTTTTTTGCGTCCACGCGCATCAACCCGATTTTAAGCGGATGTGGCGCGAGTTTGGCGTCAATTTCAAACTTATCCTCCGTCGGTGTTCCCTGGGCGAGCGCCGCATATTTCGCCAACGGTTTTTCGGCACCAAACAGATTGGCGAGCGCCACCAGCGTCGGTTTGTCCTTGGCCAGCAGCATGACGCCGCTGGTTTCGCAATCGGGCCGGTGCGCGTTCATCAGATAAGTCAGGTTGCGTTCACGCACCCACGGTTTGCCGGCGGCGATGGCGGTGTGGAGCAATTTCATCAGGCTGGGCCGGTGAGGGTCATATCGGTCGGGCGAACTGAGCAGACCGGCGGGTTTGTCGAGCGCCAGCAGATGATGGTCTTCGAATAAAACCGGAATTTCCCAAAATCCGCGCGCCGGCGGTGCTGCCGCGGCTTCGTCGCTGGCAAGGCGTGAGGCCGGCGAGGAAAGTTTGATGACGCTCACGCTTTTCAATCGTGTTGTGGTTTACGGCCACCGCTGCGCCCGTGGGCCCGCAGCGCGGCCACGGGCCGGTTACGGTGCGGCAGCGCCCGTTTTTTCCTGGAAGAGCGGCGTATCGCGCAAATCATGGCTGCCGGTGCGATTGAGCCAATTGTAAAAGGCCGCGGTCTCGCGTTGCTGCCGGAGTGCCTGGGTGAATTGCGGCAAATCGGCATTCATGGCGGCGGTGTCGAGCGGCAATTGCGATTTGACGTAGACAATAAAGCCGCCGTCATCCGTCGCCTCAAAGTTACTCGCATGGCCAATCGGCGTCGCAAACGCCACCGCCTTGAGTTGATTCATGGCGACGCGGCCGCCCAGTTCAGGGAGTTCCGCCGTGCTTAACGAGAATGGAGGCAGCGTTTCGAGACGCACCCCGGCGGCAGTGCAAACGGCGGCAAAACTTTTTCCCGCCGCCAGCCCGCTTTGCAGCGTCTCAACGAAATTGGTTCCAGCCTCCTGGGCACGCAACACGCCTTCATGCAACCGGTAATCCTGCGTAACGCGGGCGCGGATCTGGCTGAGCGGCGGAATTTCGCTGGGCAGTTGTTTGCCGAGCGCTATGACATAGATGGCGTCGCGGCCCACAATGGGACCGGCCAGCGGCTCGTCCGTCGTCAAACCAAAGGCGGCTTTCGTGAAGGCTTCGGGCGCGGTGAACTCTGCCGGGCCGTATTCCTGGCTGAATGGCGCGGTAAGCTGCACGGCCAAACCTTTTTGTCTGGCGACGGTCGCAAGATTCTCCGGCCGCACCGGATCCAGGTTGAACACGGTGTTGGCAAAATCATCGGCTTGCTGGCGCGCATCGGCCAGTGCCTGTTCGCGGATCAGGGCGTCGCGAATTTTCCCTTTCGCATCCTCGGGCGTCTTCGCGTCGGCAACCGCGTTCGTGCCGTACCGGTTGTATATGGATTCCACCTGGTCGTTGAGGTTGGTTAATTTTTGCTCCGCCCCGGCCATGAAATTCGTCACCGGGAAAGCAACGTAATTGACCTCCACCCGGTCGGGCAGGCGGTATTCCGCGAGGTAATTCGTGTAAAATTGACCGACGATGGCGGGTGTCACCGGTACGGCGGCCAGGTAATTCGACGCGGAAAAGACGACGATTTGCGCGGAGATTTTCTGGTACTGGCGTTGATAAACGGTGGCGGCTTCCTCCGGCGTAATGAGCTTGCCGGACAATCCCACCATCTGGCGCAACTGATCAAGGACCAATTCGTGACGGATAAGATTTTCAAAATCCGCCGCACTCAGGTTTTCGGGTTGCAGAACCGCTTTCACAAAACCCGCCATCGGCACGCTCTGGCCGTTGATCCCGAAAGCCTGGATCAGGTTGGGAGAACTTAAAATCTGATTCGCCGTCGCGATCACCGCGTCGTTTCCGATGTGGATGCCCAGATCCTCCGCTTTTTGGATGAGCATCAGCCGAATGTAAATATCGCGCTGCAAATCGGCCGCCGAATAATTGGGGTCCCGATCCGGCCACCGGTGGGTGTTCAGCCAATGCTCAATGTACACTTCAGCTTTGACGCCCAAATATGCGTCGGGTGTGACCTTCTGGCCGCCGATCGAACCCAGGTCGCCTGATCTGCCGCCAGCACTGTTGCGCGTGGCCGGTGCGGCGCCCCAATAAATGAATGAAATAATCGTGAGGCCGGCGATGAACCACCAGAGCCATTTTGAATGCTTGCGAATCGTTCCGATCATAGGTCAAAAAAGGAGAATCCAGCGTACCCGGCGCAGGGGAACAAGGCAATCGAAATTGGGAACCAGCCCGGATTCCAGCCACCCGGGATTTCCCCCGAAGCCAGGATGCCAGACTCCATCCGCTACCTGAGCCACTTCGCCACGTCCGCCGCCGCGTAAGTGATGAGGATGTCCGCACCCGCGCGCCGCATGGCCAGCAGGCTTTCCAGCGTCACCGCGCGCTCGTCAATCCAGCCTTTGGCGCCCGCCGCCTTGATCATCGCGTGCTCTGCGCTCACCGAATAGGCGGCAGTGGGATAGCCGAATTTGGTTTTCACGCGATGAATCAAATCCAGATACGCGAGCGCCGGCTTGACCATCACAATGTCCGCGCCTTCCTGGATGTCCAACGCCACCTCGCGCAATGCCTCATTGGCGTTGGCCGCGTCCATCTGGTAACTGCGCCGGTCGCCGAATTTCGGCGCGGACTCGGCGGCTTCGCGGAACGGTCCGTAAAACGCCGACGCAAACTTCGCTGCATACGACATGATGGGCGTGTCGGTGAAACCGTTCCGGTCCAGCCCGGCGCGGATGGCAGCCACGCGGCCGTCCATCATGTCGCTGGGGGCGACCATGTCCGCGCCCGCCTCGGCATGGCTGGCGGCGGTGCGGGCGAGCAATTTCAACGACGGGTCATTCAGTATTTTTATTGGCACCGGCACCTTGCCGGTTCCGCCCGACACGACGCCGCAATGACCGTGCTCCATATACTCGCACAGGCAGACGTCCGTGATCACGAGCAGTGACGGCAACTCCTTTTTCAGCAGCCGGACGGTCTGCTGGACGATGCCGTTTTTCGCGTAAGCGCCCGAAGCTTTGGCGTCTTTTTGGTCGGGAATGCCGAAAAGCAGAGTGGCCGGAACACCGAGGGCGTGGGCGCGCGCCGCTTCATGGACGACTTCATCGGGCGATAGCTGATACACGCCGGGCATCGCCTCGATGGGACGGCGCAGTTTCCTGCCGAAGCGCGCGAACAACGGCAGGACCAGTTGCTCCACGCTCAAATGCGTTTCGGCCACGAGCCGCCGCAAGGCCGGCGACTGCCGCAGCCGGCGCGGGCGATAAACGGGAAATCCGGGCAAAGTCATGCAAGCAGTTTAGATTTTGTCTGCGCCGTGCAAAGTGCAAAGTTTGCGTAGCAGCGGACGTTAGTCCGCTCCATTCCAGGAAATGAGCCGGCTGACGTCGGCTGCTACCATGAACGAACTTCAAGGTGGAATGTGCAAAGTGAAAAGTGGAGATGCCGGTTGCCGGTCTGGGAGTTGGTTTCCGCGGCAAATTGAACCAATTCCTTTCGTGACAATTCGAGGAATTCGTGTCATGGATTTTTGTCATGCGGCGGGTGCAACAGATGTTCTGGGTGCTGGCGGTGGCGTTCGTTTTCGTCGCGGGCGCCTGGTTCGGCCTCAAACTGACGCGTATGCTGTCGCCCGGCGCCGGTTTGCATGAGGTAAACACCGCCGTCGTCGTGCAGCAGGTTCAGCATCTTTCGGATCTGGTCACCGTCAAATATGTTCTGGAAAAGGTCGAGATTGTGGATTCACCGCCGACGAGCACGCTGGGTCAGTTTGTGCAGGGTGAAAACCGCGTGTTGCTGCTGGCGCACGGCATCGTCAAGGCGGGCATTGATTTGAAGCGTGTCCGACCGGAGGACGTGGCGATTGTCGGCAAGAAAATCGTGCTCCGACTGCCGCCGCCGCAAATCACCGACGCCTATCTCGACGAGCGTCAAACCCAGGTGATTGACTGGCAGAAGGGATTTTTGCGCGATTTCGACAAGGGTCTGGAAACGACGGCGCGCCAGAACGCCGTGGATGATATCAGCCGGGCCGCCCGGATGGACGGGATTTTGAAGGATGCCGATGAACGGGCGCGACTGGAACTGGCCGTGTTCCTGCATCAGGCGGGATTTGAACAGGTGGAATTTGTTGACAAAATCCCGATTGGCACCGTACCTGACAAGGTGCCTAAATTTTAGCCAGCATGCTTGATTTTGACCGGCTGGGGAAGTTCGCCCTGGGCCTGGTCATCGATGGCAATCTGCAGGCGGCGTTTGGACATGGAGATACGCATGACGTGCGAGCGGAGCTGCATGAGACAAAGCGCCGGGGCTCGCGGCGCGCGCTGCTGATTTGCAGCTTCGCCAGAAGCGCGAGTTTGTGGGAGGATTTTCAACAAACTTGTTTTCTTGGCCATGCGGCTCACGTACCGCAAGTCATGTGCCAGAAAACGCTCAGGCCAGCCCGCTGGCCACCTTCGCCCGCTGCAAAACTTCCTGCGCCAGTATCCGTGCCTTATGCGCACCATCAGACAAAATTTTAT
>DATEGR010000445.1:0-3939 GCA_035279985.1 Verrucomicrobiia bacterium | reverse complement strand
CCGCTCGTATTCCATCGCCACGGCCAAAGCCGATTGGCGGTCTTGCTGTTTGGTGCTGCGGAGAATCCGCCGGCCATCCGGTCCAAAATAAGCCGCGTGCCAGTATTGAGAATCAGGGCGACGATGTATGCTTGCCATAGTGCTGCTAATTTTACTGCTAACGTCCACCTATGTCAAGAGCGTTTCGCCATGTAATTATTGCATTATTATGCTATCCGTAGCCTTGCGGAAACGAGATGAGGGTTCGATTCCCTTCACCCGCTCCAATCCTTGACTTCAATAACTTATGCAAAATAAGGCGTTTGAAATGGCCAAGTCATAACAGAAAGTCATAACAAATCGCCTTTAATTACCTATGTCGCCAAGCGCAAAACTTGTCGCTGAGTTAGACAAGTTTCCTTCAAACTGCGACAGAGCGGAAACGGACTACCCAGTAGGTCAAAAGTGAGTCCTGCGAAGTTAGGCGAGGTCACGTGGGCATTGTGGTTGTGCGTCTTGGTCGCAAGGTGCTATCGGTCTGAACCTCGCCAAGCAGCCTTGGCCCGGCGATGGTGACGCTGCCGCAGATGATGACTGTTTGAGGACTCCCCCTTGTGCTGGCCGACCGTCTAGGCGGTGCCGCCACCCGGCCCCCAGCAGCCCGACCACGACACCCACGCAACTCCGGGAAGTGTTCAGAGAGAAACTCATTCTGGGTTGAGCGAGGCGACGCGCCAGAATGGGGCGTGCTGACGTTTGGCCACGATTGGCTCGCCGAGGCAATGGGGTTGTTCAGCAAATGAGAACTCCCCCTATTTGCGGCAGCCCCGTCCATACGAGGTGTACGGGGCACCCGCGCCGCCTATTGCCGTACCGCCGTCCAAAAGGGCAGTCCTTAGAGAGAAAACCTTTCACTGAATTCGCTCCGGTCCTTTTCACACCCCCCTCGCACGCATTAGGCGGTCGTTGTCTCAGGCTGTCGCCAATATGACTTCCAACCCTTATTTCGGACAACCGCAGCGCGTGGAACTTGAAAAAGCAACATGCCTGCGCCCAGCATATCAGCAGATGACCCCAATGCGTTGATGCAAGACATGATCGCCGCCCAACCTGACATAAATTGTCCGCAGGTGGCCACCGTCAGCGGAACCAAACTGAGAACGATGAATGGCGTGAGGGCGATAGCGATAAACCGGTTGCGGGATAGTTCTCCATCGTAGTAGTTATAGAATAAAAGCAGTGATGGCCAAAAACCGAGAACCGTTTTGTGTGAACAACCTGCCAATGGGTTGAGAACGGCATGAAGCAATTCATGAATGATCAGGAGTCCAAACACGCCGGCAACAAATAAGAGAAAGGACGATACGGGTAGGTCCAAGTATGAGTGAACCAGGAATATGGGTGAAAATTTTGAGGGAACGGCGCGCAACGGTGTGAACACAAACCAGAACCAAGCTAGTAACACCACCACCACAGTCCCCAATGGAAGCGCAATAAAATGCATTCGGGCCGGGGAACATTCCCGCAGCGGCTTCCATCGGCTATCCGGCACAAAATCTGGTGAAATTGGTACGGCACCAAGATGTAATCGCATGTGTAAAACGGTTGGGCCGTAGTCACTTTAACTCGTTCCACCGCCTGCGTCCGTAAAAATAATTGGTAATCCAAAAAACGAGATTGCTGCTACAAATTGTTCCTACCAACCGTAATTGTTATTCTGCTGAATCACATTGACTGGCGGCGGCGGCGGTTTTAATGCCTGAATCATGGCTGCATCCGCCTGCTTTTGTTCAGCTTCGGCAGCTTGTTGCGCGATGACCGCTTGCTGGGCGGCGATTTTTTGCTGTTGCTCGATTTGTCGTTGCACCAGTCCCTCATCTGTTCTTTGATTCTCCGCGTTGACCGCAATCTGGTCATCCGTCGTTAATCGTTGTCGTAATTCATCCATTGACTGCAATTGGCGCTGTCGAAAATCAGCGGCTTGGTTTGGATTATAATGGAACCGCTCCTTCAACGAATCGGGTAGGTTTTCAAAATACAACTTTGCTACAAAATCTCCGTTCTGGCCGTTGGAATAGGAAATTACCAGGCCATCCGGCACAACTTTTGTGATCTTTACTCCCGTATAACTTTCGCCAGTGAGCGTTGTGATATTGGTTATGGCAGGTGCGGCAACGGCGCGATTCTCATTAAGGAAAGGCACCGGAGATTTTTCAGACCAAGCAGCGAACTCGTTGGATAAAACACTGTCTGTCTTTAGAACTTCTGGGTGCTTTGTGCCAATCGCCAGCACCAGTCGTTCATCGTTCATATTGGTAAGCTGGGGATATAATTGCCGGTATGCTGCGACGGTCTTACTTTTGCTGACAAAGTGAATTTGGTCGGTTTGGGCGACAACGCAAAATTCCACGGCAGCGCACAAGAATATAATGACGATGGCCGACTTCATAACTGATTTTGAGATGATAACAATAACTACCTTTAGAGAGTGTCTGTGTCAACTGGCAATATGCACGTTTAATGCGTGCAACAATCCGTTTCAATACGGTTCAGGAAAAGACTGCGGGCATTGCGGAAGGCACGGGATTGGACGCAGGAGACTGCCGCCGAAAAATGCGGCATCGGTTACAAGCTGTTCCAGCTTTACGAATTGGGGATCAAACAAAATCCCGGCCTGCTAACGCTTGAAAGAATTGCCCGTGGATTCGGCTTGGACGTTTCGGAATTGCTGGCACCGAATGCGACCAAATTGCCGCTCCGGACCAGAAGTGGCCGTAACTTTGGGTCAAAAAGAAAAAGTTAAGATTTGACAACAAGTTGACTTCATTTCTTTTGCGCGCCAGCCTTCCGCATGGCCTTCAACCGTGACCAGATGAAGAAAAAGGCGGCGGCACTTGCCGCCAAAGGGGTTTACATCGGCACGTCCTCATGGAAATACGAGGGCTGGTTTGAGCAGCTTTACACACCGTCCAGATACGAGTATCGCGGCAAGGTTGCCAAAACTCGGTTTGAGCGCGATTGCTTGGGCGAATATGCGGAAGTGTTCAAAACCGTCAGCGTGGACGCGGCCTACTACGATTTCCCGCGCCGCGAGTATCTGCACAAGCTGGCTGACGCCGTACCGGATGACTTTCGGTTCGGTTTCAAGGTGACTGACGCGGTGACGATCAAAAAGTTTCCGAATCTGGCACGTTTCGGTGCGAAGGCAGGGCAGCCGAATCCAAATTTTCTTAATGCTGAATTGTTCGCGGGCGCATTCTTAAAGCCGTGCGAAGAAATCCGCCCCAAGGTTGGCGTGCTCATGTTTGAATTCTCGCGGTTCTGGCCCAGCGACTACGAACACGGGCGCGATTTTGTCAGTGACCTTGACGGGTTTCTTTCCAAGCTACCCAAGGGCTGGCCCTACGCGATTGAAATGCGGAACAAACACTGGCTGGCTCCCGAATATTTCGGCTGTCTGGCCAAGCACGGCGTCACCCACATTTTCAATTCATGGGACGCCATGCCGCCTGTCAGCGAGCAAATGGCATTGCCGGGGAGTCGAACAAATCCGAAATTGATCGCCGCGCGTTTCCTGTTGAAGCCAGGTCGGAAATACGAGGAAGCCGTGAAGACGTTCCAGCCCTACGACAAGGTGAAGGAACCGAACCCGGAGGCACGCGAAGCAGGCAGGAAGTTGGTTTCCGTAGGGATGGATGAGGCAGGGTGTGAGGTGTTTGTTTACGTGAACAATCGTCTGGAAGGAAATGCGCTTGAAACGATTGAAGCAATGACGGCAGAATCCGTTGACCGACCATTATGACGAGCAACGAGCAGGTGAGAGCACTTCTGAAATCTGCCCAGGAATATAGCGACGTGGCCTGTCGTTCGTTGGTGCAATGGGCGCTTATTGAAACAGATGGAATTGCGAAGCAAGACATTAGTATCAAGACCACTTACCTATTCCCAACCCTTAAAGAT
>DATEGR010000444.1:0-11103 GCA_035279985.1 Verrucomicrobiia bacterium | reverse complement strand
AAACCGCGCTCATGACTTTTTAACCTTTTGTTCTTTCAGCAGTTTTGACCGGGCTTTGCGCCATTCGTCACGCGATAAAGGGGAATATCCGGATGGATTCCGGTGTGCCTGCGCCCGGCGGGTTATCCGCCAAACCAGAGCGGCGAGCGCAATGACCAGAGCGCCCATTCCTGGCAACACGTCCACCAGGGATGGAGTGAACGCACGGGCCTGCAGGTAAAGAATTACCCCCGGAATGGCCAATCCAAAGAAGCCAAGAAACGCAGCCAGGAAAATCGCGGCATAGCGGCGGTCCTTGTGCCGGTCATAAAGATTGCCCCAAAATGAATTCATATTGGAACTCCAACTTGCGTTTCCACCGGCCTCACAATTCCATCCGCCGCACGGCGCTGGTCTTCTGCGCATCCCGCGGCACACTGGCGTTGCGCGCGCGGCCCTCGGCCCAACTCCGCAGCCGGCTGATTTGTTCGTCCATCGTCTTGGCCAGCGGCACGGTTTGGGCCAATGCCACTTGTACGAGTTCGGTCGTCAAGTCCTGCTTGGCGTAAAAAGCGTCGTAGAGGGCGCTGTTGATGGATTCCTCGATTTCCGCGCCGCTGAACTCACTGCTGCCCACCGCCAGGGCCGCCAGATCAAATTTGGCCGCGTCCCGGCCGCGCTTGGTCACGTGAATCCGGAAAATGTCCTTCCGCTCGTCCGGGCTGGGCAGGTCCACAAAGAAAATTTCGTCCAGGCGCCCCTTGCGGAGCAATTCCGGCGGCAGTTGCGAGATGTCATTGGCCGTGGCCACGACAAAGACCGGCGCGGTCTTCTCCGAAAGCCAGGTCAGAAACGTCCCGAACACGCGCGCCGTCGTGCCGCCGTCCGTCGCGCCCGAGCCTTGTGACCCCGCAAAAGCCTTGTCAATTTCGTCCACCCAAAGAATGGCGGGCGCGACCGATTCCGCCACGGCTATGGCCCGGCGCACATTCTCTTCCGAAGACCCGACCAGGCTGCCGAACATGCGGCCCATGTCGAATCGCAACAGCGGCAGTTGCCACAAATTGGAGACCGCCTTGGCGCAAAGGCTTTTGCCGCAGCCTTGCACGCCGAGCATCAGGATGCCCTTGGGAAACGGCAGTCCAAACGCCCGCGCTTCATTGGTAAATGCCACCGCGCGCTTGGCCAGCCATTCCTTCAACACCCCCAGCCCGCCGACGTTCGCAAAATTTTCGTCGGTGGCGTAATACTCCAGCAGACCGCTTTTGCGGATGATTTGCTGTTTCTCGGCAAAAACCTCGTTGACGTCCTCGGCGCTCAACCGCTCGTCCTGCACGATAATCTTCGCGAAAACGTTTTCCGCTTCACCGAGTGTGAGGCCGAGCGCCGCCTGTAGCAACCGTTCGCGGCCGGCGTCATCCAAATCAATTTTCACCTGATGAAACTGCTTGACGTCAGTGATGATTTTGTCGAGCAAAGCGGACAAATCGTCGCGGGACGGCAACGGATGGTTCAACAGGGTGATTTCCTTTTCCAGTTCGGCTGGGATTTCGAGCACCGGCGAAACCAGCAGGATGGTTTTGAAGCTGTTCTTCAAG
Organism: Verrucomicrobiia bacterium; assembly: GCA_035279985.1. Taxonomy (GTDB): domain Bacteria; phylum Verrucomicrobiota; class Verrucomicrobiia; order Limisphaerales; family UBA11358; genus UBA11358. The sequence continues at coordinate 9,526 of DATEGR010000444.1, read as the reverse complement.
TGCAGCGCGATTTCCTTGAGCTTTCGTGTAATCGCAAAATTGTTCTTCGTCAGGAACGGATGAAAATCCTTGAAAATGAAGATGGCCGGTTCGACCTGCTCAATCACCTGGTCCAGCGCCATCAAGGGGTCCTTGGTGGCCGCGTTGCGGTGTTTTTGCGACTGGATGGAAGTCCCCGCCGGCACAATGCCCGTGCTGTAACTCCACTCAAACACCTTTTTCTGGCGTTTCTTGGCGATGTCCATGACGAGGTCCTGCACCCGCATCTCCTCGCTGCTCAGGATGTAGAGGATGGGATAACGTGCCCGGATGAGCGTTTCGAGTTCAGTTTGGAAGTTCATGAGAAAGTGACGAGGGACGTGTGGCCCGTGGCGAGATTTGCCCGTCGTTGGGATTCAGTTCTCGCAACAATTCTGCGAACGGCTGGGTCAGGTTGTGGACCAGAACCCGTCCGTCCGGCAAAATTAAAAGCTCCGTAGTGAGCGTATCCTTTGGAATTTTTTGTGACACTGGCTTCGTCATGGTTAAATTGTCAGCAACCCCAACATTAACAACCAACAGCTGGTGAAACCGACTGCCGCCCACCGCCGATGGCGGACCAGTAAAACATTTGAGATCACAAACAGGGCTGTTACGCTTGCGCCAAGTCCGGGATGATCCCATGGCTTGATGCCGTGGCGCAGAAGATCATACCAATATCCACCGATGAATGCGGTCGTCATTATTTCCATCAGGATGAACCAGCCAATCAAAGGAGATCTGGGTTGGAAAAGAAAATTGGACATAGATATTCAATTAATCAAATTCAAGCCAACTTGTCGGGCAAACTCAAATGCCCGCGCCGTTTCATCCGCCGCAACGGTGCCGCGCAATTCCGCATGCCGGGCCGATTGCCATGCCCGCCAGAAACCGGAACGCAGGTTCACTTTGACGCCCGGCAGATTTTCCGCCAGCCACTCCGCCACCGGCCGCCAGCAACATTCGACGTGGCCCGGCATGAGCAGATGGCGGACAATCAATTCGCTGCGTTCATTCGCCCAAAGCAGGTTTTCCCGGACCACACGCCCGTAATCCGGCACTCCGGCCAGCCGTTGGGCGCAGACGTCGTTGCCAAATTTGAAATCCGCCAGCCAGACGTCGAACAGGTCCTCCAGCAGTTCACGCGCCTGGGCCGAACCATGCGCATTCGTTTTCCAGACCAGTCGCGCCGAATCTGGCAGCGCCGCCACCAGTTCCAGCGCGGCCGGCAAATGAATGGTCGGTTCGCCGCCCAACACCATGACGGTGCGCGCGCCGTTTCGCATGGCCGCCTTTGCCTTTGCCGCCATTTCGCCGGCATTGAAATTTTCGCCGGCGCGCGGATTCCAGCTTGCCGCGCCGGTGATGCAAAAATCGCAACGCAGGTCGCATCCACTCAGCGCGATGGCAAATGTGGGTATCAATTCCAATTCGTCCGACACCTCAACCTGCGCGGAAAAAAATCGCGGCCGCGCCCCGGCGTGACAGCGTCCGCCCGGCGCCACCAGCCGGTTCACGCCGCAATGGTGTTCACAGAAATGGCAGTTCGCCAGCATCGCCTTCGCAACGGCGGCGCGTTCGCAGGCAAGGGCGGCCCGGCCAGAATGGAAACATCGAACATTTAACATCGAACTTCCAACATCCAACGGGTACGGCACGCCGACCATTGGATGTTCGATGTTGAATGTTGGTTGTTGGATGTTTCCCATTTTTACAATTGAATCATCTGAACCATCGCCGCCACCACGAACGCGCGGGCCGCGGCTGGTTCTGCAGGGACCGGGCGAGCCGTTGCGCAATCTCCGGCGGCACGCTGGTTTGTTTTGCGTCGTAGCGCAACAGTTCGTCCACTGAGGCAAATTCACGCGACGACGTTTTTTGTTGTGACTGGGTTTCGGAAGCCTGTTGCTGTTCCCGGGACTCAAATTTCTTTTGCTGCTTCATAAATCTCAAGGGTGTTGTTGAAAAAGGGCGCCGAATATTTTGCGGGCGCGGTGCAATTTGCCGCGCACCGCGTCCGGGGATTGTTCGGTCAACGCGCCGATTTCCTCGTAGCTCAATTCCTCGTCGGCGACCAGCAGCAACAACAGCCGGTATTCGTCCGATAGCGCGTCCAGCGTGTGTTGAATCCGGTCGCCGAGTTCTTTCATCTCCAAAACGCGCAATGGCGAATCGCCGCCGGCCGTTGCGCCTTCCCAAACGGCTTCATCGGCATTGGTGACCAGATGACGGTTGGACCAGCTTTGCCGGAGATTGGAACAATGATTGATGGCAATGCGATAAAGCCAGGTCCGGTACGAGGACTCGCCGCGGAAGGTATCCCATCGGCGGTAGGCTTTGAGAAAGACATCGTGCGTCGCGTCCTCCGCCTTATGCGCGTCGCCCAGGAGCCGGAGCGTCAGATAGTAAATTTCGCGGCTGTGGTTTTGATATAGCTCGGCAAATTCATCCGATACCAAATCCGGCAGCGGCTGGTTCGGAGGAGGCCGTTCAGTTAATGAACTGTCCACAAGCGATTCCACTATTGGTTGGACAACGCTAACCGCTTGCCGTCACGCACCATGCGGAAGCGATGGCCGTTGATCTTTCAACTTGATTTTAACCGTATCGGTACGGCTTGGCCATCGCAAATGTGTTCGGCAGATGCCGCACCTCGCGTACTTTGCCTTCTGCCAGAAGTACTTCCACGATGTCGAAGCGGATTTTTATCGCCGGGTTCTTCAACAGACGCAAATAATCCAAGGCGGCTCGCGATAATCGACGACGCCGTTCCGCATTGACCGCGGCCGCCGGGCGCGTCCGGTCCTCCGACGAACGGGTTTTGACCTCGACGAACGCCAGGCAATCGTTGTCGCGGAAAATCAAATCAATCTCGCCACGGTCGGAACGGAAATTAGCGGCGAGAAATTTCAATCCTTGCCGGCGCAAATAGCGCTTCGCGGCACGCTCACCCAGTTCGCCCCGTCGCAAATGCTCCGGCTTTTCCTTGCCGGTAAAGCGCGCCTTCAATTTTTCTATAAGATTTTTAACCACGGATTGACACGGATTGACACGGATAAAGAATTCGCAAATCAGCGTGGACCCAATTGGTGAAATCGCGTTTTCCGAATCCGTGTTTATCTGTGTTAATCCGTGGTAAAAAGTTCGGGTCCCTTCGGCTTCAGCGGTGCGAAACTTCTCCGGTGAATCGGGCACGGCCCGTGCGTTGCAATGGCCGCCAGATGCCGCGCCGTGCCGTAACCTTTGTGCCTGGCGAACCCGTAAGCCGGCCATTGCCGGTCGAATTCGAGCATCAGCCGGTCGCGCGTGACCTTGGCCAGCACGCTCGCCGCCGCAATCGAATAGCTCCGCGCGTCGCCCTGGATGATGGCCGTCTGTGGCACGCGCATCGTTTTGACCGGCCGGCCGTCCACCAGGGCGTGCTCGGGCAAGCGCCGCAACTGTGCCAGCGCGTCGTTCATGGCGCGATGCGTCGCGCACAAGATGTTGATTTCGTCAATCTGAATGGAATCAATCTGCGCGACGGCATACTCCACTTCACCGCAAGCGGTCAGAAATGCAAAATAACCCTCACGTTGCAGGGGCGTAAGTTGTTTGGAATCGTTGAGACCGTCGAGTTCGCGCGGCAGACCGGTCTCGGCCCACTTCACCGGCAGAATGGCCGCCGCCGCCACCACCGGCCCGGCCAGCGGCCCGCGGCCCGCCTCGTCCACGCCCGCGACGCGGGTCGTGCCGCGGCTCCATAACGCGCGCTCGAATTCGAAACGGTCAATGAAAATGCCCCGGGCCATCTCTTGGTTCCGAGCCTAGCGCGTTTGGCGGCGTTGTCAGCCTCGATTTTTCGAGGATGGGCACGACAACGAGGATGGTTTTTATCTTAAAAATCCGTGTCCATCCGTGTCCATCCGTGGTTAAAATTACGGCATGAAAATCGAATCCCTGCACGTCGGCATGAAGGTGCGCCATCCGCAATACGGCACCGGCATGGTCAAAACGATTTCCGAAACCACGGCGGAAATCCAGTTCGATGTTGGCGACAAACGCGCCATCGCGCCGGAGCCGAGCGGCCTGGAACCGGCCGAACCGCAACTTTCCGCGAGCGGCCTGACTTTGCCACTGAAACAATTCGTCGAAGAAACGGTCTCCACGACGCTGGGCAGATTGGGTTTGGAAAAACCGGATGCGGTCGTCGAAAAACTCGCCGCCCGCTGGCACGGGGGGAAAATGGTACTGCACCCGTCCGATCCGACCCTGCAAACCAAAGAAGTCCCTCTGGAAACCTTCTTCCACAAAATTGTCATGGTCAGAAACAATTTGCGTGTGTTGGAACAGAAGATTAACGCGCATAACAAATTGACCGACGGCGAGAAGGTGGAGATGCAGCAATACATCACCCGCAGCTACGGCTCGCTGACCACGTTCAACGTGTTGTTCAAGGAAAAGGAAGATCAGTTCTAGGGGCGCACCGGCGGCGTCTGTCACGCAATGCCGGCCTGTCCGTACAAATGTATTTCCCTTGTTGAGAATATGTTACGCGGAGGAAATCATTGACAGGTGACCGGCCATCGCAAATCTTGGCAGCGGTGGTTATTAAACAACCAACATGAAGCCGAGGTTGATCAAAAAATTAGACCGCATCCGTGAAAATCCTGCCAGCCGCGAGTTCATCCTGGCGGATGCGCGGGATGCTGACATGGCGTGGGGCGTGCCGAGTCCCGGCAGAGTTTATCCGCCACCCGCCAGCGGCGGGCGCTACCGCACGATGCCGGAATTTCACGAGCAGATTCGCGCCGTCGCACGCCAGGGCATCGTGGACATCATGCTGGCATCCATTTCCACGATGAGTTTGCTGGCGCACCGCGAGCGGCTGTTCGATTCGCTGGAAGTCACACCCGCCGTGCGGATCAATGACACGAGCGACGTGTGGTGTCCGCGCGGCGGGCGTTACCGTGAGCAGCCGTCATTGCCGTTTGCCAGCGGCTTCATCGAGGAAGCGCAATTCGGCAGTCTCACCGCTGAACGCCGGGGCGAACCGGTTGTGAACCTCGGCCTTTACTCCGTCACGTTCAACAACCAGCCGTTGAACGACCGCGAATCACTGCTGGCATTCAGGGAATTCCGCGCCGAGGCCCAGCGCAAAAGTTTCCATTATTTTCTCGAAGTGTTTGCGCCGAACGTGGATGCCAACCTGCGGCCCGAGGAAATTCCGGCGTTTGTGAATGACCATGTGTGCCGGATGCTGGCGGGCGTGCCGTTGACGGCGCGGCCGGTGTTTCTCAAGATTCCCTACTTCGGGCCGCGAGCGCTGGAGGAACTCGTCGCTTACGATCCTTCGATGGTCGTCGGCGTGCTCGGCGGCAGCAGCGGCACGACGTACGACGCTTTCAAACTGCTGGCCGATGCGCAGAAATACGGCGCACGCGTGGCGTTGTTCGGGCGCAAGATCAAGGAAGCCGAGGACCCGCTCACGTTCATCGCGTTTCTGCGCCGCATCGTGGACGGTGAGATTTCCGCCGAAGAAGCGGTCAAGGCGTATCACGGCGAGTTGCAAGCCAGGCGCATCCCGCCATTGCGTTCGCTCGCCGAGGATTTGAAATTAACCGCGACAACCATAGATTACGGGGAAGGCCGTTAAAATTATGAATGTTCAACTTACCCAAAATGTCGCTCAATTTTTACGAGCACCGGTCCAACATTTCATTGGCGGACGCTGGAAGTCCGACGCCAACGGTGCCACCGCGCAAGTCCTTAATCCTTCGGACGGTTCGCCACTGGCCACCGTCGCGATGGGTGGCGCGGCGGAAATTGACGAAGCCGTGTCCGCCGCGGGGAAGGCGTTCCCGGCCTGGTCGGCGCTTTCGCCGAACGAACGCGCCGCCCGGCTGCACCGGTTCGCCGAACACCTGGAAAAACATTCCGCCGACCTCGCGCTGCTCGAATCGCTGGACGTGGGCAAGGCCATCACCGCGGCGGAAGGCTTTGATGTTCCGTTTGGCATCGAATGCCTGCGCTACTTCGCCGACCTTTCCACGCACGCGTATTACGATGTGCCGCTGGCGATTAAAAATATTGAGGCGCGCACCCATCGTGCGCCGTATGGCGTGTGCGGATTTATTTTTCCGTGGAATTTTCCGTTCACCTTGTTGTTGTGGGGCATCGCGCCCGCGCTGGCGGCGGGCAATACTGTCGTGGTCAAGCCGTCGGAAGTCACGCCGCTCAGCTCGCTGTTTGTGGGGAAACTGGCGGCGGAAGCCGGCCTGCCCGACGGCGTGCTCAATGTGGTGATGGGCGACGGGCCGGCGGCCGGTGCGGCGCTGGCGGGACATCCGAAAATCAAGCGGATGTCGTTCACCGGCTCGCCGGCGGTCGGCAAGAAAATCGGCGAAGCCTGCGGGCGCAATCTGGTGCCATGCAAACTGGAACTCGGCGGCAAAGGCGCGGCCGTGGTTTTTGACGACGTGGACGTGGACGCGACCGCGCAAAAACTTGCCGGGGCCATCACACTGAACACCGGCCAGGTCTGTTGCACCGCCACCCGCTGGCTCGTGCATGAAAAAATATACGACCGGTTCGTGGACAAAGTCGTCGGCACGCTCAAGGAAACCAAAATCGGCCCCGGACCGGACCGGGACACGCAAATGGGACCGGTGGTGAGCGAAGCCCAGCGACAACGCGTTTTACGGTACGTGGAAAACGGGGTGAAGCAGGGTGCGGAAGTGGTTTTACCGGGTGGAACGGTGGCACCGCGCGGATGCGAACACGGCTTTTACGTGCAACCGAGCCTGCTCGCCGGCTCGCCGGAAAACGTTTGCTGCCGCGAGGAAATATTCGGGCCGAGCGCATTTCTGGTGAAGTTCAAGGATGAAAACGCCGCGGTCGGGCTGGTCAATCAACTGGCCTACGGCCTGGCCAACAGCGTCTGGAGTGCCGACCTCCAACGCGCCGGCCGCGTGGCCGAACACATGATCGCCGGGAACAGTTGGATCAACGCGCACAATGTCTTCGCCTACGGCTTGCCGTATGGCGGCGTCAACCTGAGCGGCTTCGGCGGCGGCGTGAACAGCCCCGAAACGTTCCACGATTATTTGCGCCCGCAAACCATCGCCCGCCCGCTCGCTTGAGATGAATGAATCCGGCGCATTTCTGGCATTGCTCCGGCGTGACGGCGTCGTGCACACCCCCGATGCCCGGCTGAGGCCGCTCAGCGGCGGCGTGTCGTGCGAAATCTATCTCGTCGAAGACGGCGCCGAACGGTTCGTCGCCAAACGCGCGCTGGCGAAACTAAAGGTCAAGGCGGACTGGCTGGCGGACGTGGGCCGCAACCGGCACGAGTGGGAATACATCCGTTACGTGGCGCGGTTTTTGCCGGAGGCGGTTCCAGTGTTGCGGCACTGTTCCGCCACGGACAATTATTTCACGATGGAGCACTTGAACGGCCGTTTCCTGAACTGGAAACAATTGCTGCTGGCCGGGCAGGCGAATGTGGCACACGCCCGGCACGCAGGAAATGTGCTGGCGCAAATTCACCGGCATTCGGCCGGTGACGCCGAGGCGAGGCGGTTGTTCGACACCACGCCAAATTTTTTCCAGTTGCGCATCGAACCATTTTTGCTCACCACCGGCGCAAAACATCCGGCGTTGCGTCCGTGGTTTGAAGCGGAGGCGGTGCGGCTGGCGGCTACGCGCGAATGCCTCGTGCACGGCGATTTCAGCCCGAAAAACATTTTGATCAACGGCGACCGCCTGGTGGTGTTGGATTGCGAAGTCGCCTGGTACGGCGACCCGGCCTTCGACCTCGCATTTTTATTGAACCATCTCTGCTTGAAGATGCTCCGGCACGCGCCGCGCGAGATCGGCGTGCGGCCGATGATTGACGGATTCTGGTCGGCGTACCAGGCGGGGCGGCCGTCTCCCGAAATCGAATTGCGTGTGGGCCGGTTGCTGTTGATGCTGTTGCTGGCGCGCGTGGACGGCAAATCGCCCGTCGAATATCTGGAGGCTGCGCGGCAGCAATTCGTCCGCACGTTTGTCCAGGAACAACTGCCCTTGGGGAATTTTTCCCTGCGCGACCTCGCCGATTCCTGGTTCAGCCGATTGTCGCAGTTTGGACCTTGAAATGAAAATCACCTCCATCTCCGCCTACCAGGTTTTTGACTCGCGCGGCAACCCGACCCTTGAAACGGAAGTCGGGCTGGAGAATGGCATGCGCGGGCGGGGAACGGTGCCGTCGGGCGCGTCCACCGGCCAGTTTGAAGCGCTGGAACTGCGCGACGGGGATGCGAAACGGTATCGCGGCAAATCCGTTTTCAAGGCCATCGCGAACGTACAGGACATCCTTGCGCCCGCGCTGCAGGGCTGCGACGTGTTTGACCAGGCCGGGTTGGACCAGGCGATGATTACCCTGGATGGCACGCCGAATAAAGGCCGGTTGGGCGCCAACGCCCTTCTCGGCATCTCCATGGCCGCCGCACAAGCGGCGGCGGCGGCGCAGGGCGAGCCGCTGTTTGCTTATCTCGGCCACGGGCGCGGCAATCTTCTGCCGTTGCCGGAAATCCAGATTTTAGGCGGCGGCGCGCATGCAAACTGGCGGACGGACGTGCAGGATTTTCTGCTGATCGCCAATGGCGCGCGCAGCTACGCCGAAGTGATGGAGATGACGCATAACGTCTATCACGCCGCCGGCGACATCCTGAAGCAACGGGGAAAATATTTTGGTGTGGCCGACGAAGGTGGTTATTGGCCGGAGTTCAAGACCAACGAAGAAGCGTTGCAACTGCTGGTCGAGGCGATTGAACGGGCCGGCTACCAGCCGGGGCGTGACGCCGCGATTTCACTGGATATCGCCGCGAGCGATCTGTTCGACGAGCCGACCGGCACCTACCATTTCGCGTTGGAGCGGAAAAAATTTTCGACGCCGGAATTCGCGGCCCTGCTGGCGGATTGGTGCGCACGGTACCCGATTATTTCCATCGAGGACCCGATGGCGGATACGGATTGGCTCGGCTGGCAGATGATTTTCAAGGCGCTGGGCCGGCGGGTGCAGATTATCGGGGATGATTTGTTTACGACGAACTTCGAGCGCATCCGGGCGGGTATCGCAAAAGGCCTCGCCAACGCTGTGCTGATCAAACTCAACCAGATCGGAACGGTGACGGAAACCATGGCGGCGATCCGGCTGACGCAGGAGGCGGGCTGGTTGCCGGTCGTCTCGGCGCGTTCCGGCGAAACGGAGGACGCGTTCATCGCGCATCTGGCGGTGGCCACCAACGCGGGACAGCTCAAGGTCGGCTCGTTTTCCCGCAGCGAGCGCATGGCCAAGTGGAATGAAGTCATCCGCATCGAACGCGAACTGGCCGGCCGCGCCCAATTCATCGGCGGCGAAATTTTCCGGAAAATTCTTCCCGACAAATGAAATTTAAATTTTATGAAGAGATCTGAAATCAATCTGGCGCTGAAAGCTGCGCAGCGCTGCTTCCAGGCCGCCCGCTGGGCGTTGCCGCCGAAGCCG
>DATEGR010000443.1:0-3749 GCA_035279985.1 Verrucomicrobiia bacterium | reverse complement strand
CATCGTGTTCTTCCTGCTGGCGCTGACGTTCGTTTATCGTTCCTTCTATGGCATGCGCATCCCGGTGGACAAACCGTCGGCGGACGAGAACGGCTCGAAACCGCTGGTGCCGCCCATGGACGAACTGGTGGCGAAATAATTGCAGATCATACTGCTCACGGGCGCGTCTCCGGACGCGCCTTTTTGTTTTAATCCCGGCTGACTTCCGGCTTCTGCCTTCGGGCATTTGATCTCTGACTTCAGCCGGGAGCGAACCGGCCGATTGCCCACCGCAGGGTATCCAGTTCGAATGGTTTGCAGATAATGGAATCGACGCCGCCGAGGGGATAGGCAGAACACTGAAGTTTCTCCGGAAAGGCCGTCAGCATCACCACGGGCTGTTTGGGTGCAAGCATTTTGATGGTCGCCGCCAATTGATCGCCTTTCATGTCCGGCATGAAGTAGTCGGTGAAAACCATGTCGAACTTGCCGGGCTTGAACAGGGCCAGCGCCTGGGCGGCACTTCCGGCCTCCTCAACGATATAACCCTCATCTCTGAGCAGCAATTGGACGGTGTAGCGGACAAGCGGCTCGTCATCTACAACCAATATGCGTTTAGGTCGTCCAGTGCGCTGGTTCATCACAGCGAAAGACGGCATATCTCGTGCCAGTTCTCGGCTTTTTTGACCACGGATAACGCAAAAGGACACAGCCAGGCAGGCGTTTTTTTACAGAAGCAAACGAAGGAAACAATGGCGGAAACGGATGGTTCATCACTCCGCACTCCGAAATTCCAAACTCCGCACTTCGACATGGCTCCGTTTGCTTTGTTGCCTCCGGTTCAAAATTCGACTCCGGCTTTTCCAGAATCCCCCGCATTCCGCATTCCGCGTTCCGAATTCCGCACTCCGCACCTCCCACGCGCTCCTCTCACTTGTTGAACCGGAAGTTCACCACGTCGTAATCCTGCATTACGTAAGTTTTAAGTTCCAATCGCAGTTTGCCTGCGCGCTTGGCCTGCGTCTCGCCGCCTGCCGCCACCAGATCCGCAAAACTGATGATTTCGGCGCGGATGAAACCATGCTGGATATCCGTGTGGATGGTGCCCGCCGCATCCCACGCCGTCAGACCGGCGCGCAGCGGCCACGCGCGGTTTTCCTTGCCGCCCACCGTCAGAAAGCTGATGTACCCGCTCCCGGCAAAGGCTCGCACCAGCAACGCGTCCGGCGCCGCCAGTTCGGCCTCCGTGGCCACCACCACCGGCTTGTTCGAATAAAAATTGTGCGCCGAGACAGCCGCCAGTTCGTCGGCCGTGAGGCCGGCGGCCGAAACCGGCTTCTCGCTGACCAGGGCCTCGGCAAGCTTCTGCAACACCGCCTTCTCCGCCCCACCCGCGTCCCGGCCCAGCCGCGTTTCCACGAAATCCAGGTCCTTCATCAGCAGGTCGCTCAAGGCGGTGTGGCTGGTAAGAATGGCGTCACAGGTGAGCAACTCCTTTTCCTCGACCACATCCACCTGGACGCCGGTTTTTTTCTGCGCCTCCACCAGCTGGTCGGCCTGGTCCAGCCGCGGGTCTTTTAGATTATGTTTGCCCGGGGCGATGCCCGAAATGCCGAAGAGGCCGATCTTCATGTGCACTGCTTAGGCCCGGACGGGCGCGCGGTCAAGATTGGAAACCGGTGGAGCCAGGAATAAAACCGCAGATTAACGCAGATCTCGCTTTGCCGTGAAAGGTGCATAAAACAAAAATTTTGTGCTTCTTGTGCCACTTTGCGGCTATCCACCAACCCAACTTCTGCCTTCCGACCTCCGACCTCCGACCTCTGGCTATTGACTACTGACTGCTGACTTCTGCCCACCGGCCTTGCTATCTTCTGCCCGGCATGACGGGGTACATTGTTGATATTTTTGTGTGGTTGTTGCTGGCCGTGGCGGTCCTGGCGCTGCTGGCCCGCCGCCTGCACATCCCGTATCCCATCTTTTTCGTGATTGGAGGGTTGCTGATTGGTCTGGTTCCCGGGCTGCCCCGGGTCCGGCTGGATCCGGACCTGGTTTTTCTGTTTTTCCTGCCGCCACTCCTTTTTCCCGCAGCGTTGTTTACCTCATGGCGCGATTTTCGCGCCAACCTCCGCCCCATTTCACTGCTCGCCATCGGGCTCGTCCTCTTCACCACGGTGACGGTCGCCTGGCTGGCATTCTATTTCTTCCATCTGCCGCTGGCGGTCGGATTTGTTTTGGGCGCAATCATCTCCCCGCCCGACGCCATCGCCGCCACGGCAATTGCCGAACGGTTGAGTGTTCCGCGCCGCATCGTCACCATTCTGGAAGGTGAAAGTCTGGTCAATGATGCGACCGCCCTGGTTGCCTATCGCTTCGCCGTGGCGGCGGTGGCCACCGGCACCTTTTCACTCAGCCGGGCCGGCGGGGAATTCCTCTTCGTCGGCTTCGGCGGGATCGTGGTGGGTCTGGCCGTGGGCTGGCTGGTGGCGCGGTTCCACCGGCGCGTCCCCGACCCGCCGATTGAAATTACCTTTTCCCTGCTGATCCCGTTTGCGACGTATTTGTCGGCCGAACGACTGGGCGTATCCGGCGTGCTCGCCGTGGTGACCGCCGGCCTGTATCTCGGCCGGCGTGGACCCGAAATCATCAGTGCCCAGACGCGGCTTCAGGCCGTGCCGGTCTGGGAAATGGTGGAATTTCTCCTGAACGGTTTTGTTTTCATCCTGATCGGCCTGCAACTGCCCGAGGTCTCGCGCGCGGTGTTCGACCACCGCGATTATTCCATCGGCCAGCTCGTGTGGTATGCGCTGGTCATCAGTCTGGCGGTGGTGCTCATCCGCATCCTCTGGGTTTTCCCGGCGTCCTACCTGCCCCGCCTGCTGTTCAAGAGCATCCGGAAAAAGGACCCGTACCCGTCCTGGCGCCACGTCACGATTGTGGCCTGGACAGGCATGCGCGGGGTCGTTTCGCTGGCGGCGGCCCTGGCATTGCCACTCACGATTCAAAACGGCACGCCTTTTCCACATCGCGATCTGGTCCTGTTCCTCACCTTCATCGTAATCCTGGCCACCCTCGTGGCGCAGGGATTGAGCCTGCCCATGCTGATTCGCCGGCTCGGCATTAAAGACGACGGGTCTGCCGCAAAGGAAGAGCGCGAAGCCCGGCTCAAGGCCAATCAAGCGGCCCTCACCCGGCTCCAGCAAATTCCCGAACATAATCCGGCGAAAGCGGACGCAAAGCGGCGATTGAGCATCGAATACGAGGACCGCATCCGCCAGTTGGAAGCCGCTGACCCGGGAAATGCCAATACCCCGCGGCATCTGTTTTCGTCCGAATACGAACATCTGTCTTACGAAACACTGATGGAGGAGCGGAAGACCATCCTGCAACTTCGCAACCGGGGCGTCATCAATGATGAAGTCCTGCGCCACATCCAGCGAGACATCGATCTGGCGGAAGCGCGATTGCGTCATGGCAAGGGCGAACACACCGAGGATTGACTGCTCAACACGTGAAATCTGTTTTCTATAGTAGCGCAGACTGGCAGTCTGCTGTATCGCGGATTGGCAATCCGCTGGTGCCGTCAAATGCGAACGCCCGCCCGACTGCCAGTCGGGGATACGGCAGGTTGCCAACCTGCGCTACGATCCAGCGTTGCATCGCCGAAACATCTTCCTGAAAAATAAAGATTTTGAGCTATTGCACTGCAAAATGTTCAACCGCAGATTCCGGGTGACGCGGATTTTTCCGCCTGCAAAAGATGGAGCAAA
>DATEGR010000442.1:0-17827 GCA_035279985.1 Verrucomicrobiia bacterium | reverse complement strand
AGTTGATTCGGCGCCGGAATCGGCACGCCGACACCGGATTTGGCGGTTGGTTGAAGTTCGGCGATGGCCTTGGCAGCTTCTTCCTTGTTCAACGGTTTGCCGTGCCAGCCGTCCTTGTCCTGCAAAAAGGAAACGCCCGCGCCTTTGTAGGTTTTGGCGATGATGGCCAGCGGTTGATCGTTCAACCCGACGCCACCAAGCACTTCCGAAATCTCCTCAAGGTCATGCCCGTCAATGTCTTCCACGCGCCAGCCGAATGCCTCAAAACGTTTGCGATACACGCCAATATCGTGGCCAAAGGCCGTCGCCTGACTCTGGCCGAGGCGATTGGCGTCCACGATGGCGATGAGATTGCTGAGCTTGTAAATGCCGGCGAGCGACGCCGCCTCCCACACGGAACCTTCGGCAATTTCGCCGTCGCCCATCAGGACATAGGTGTTGTAATCCAGCTTGTCGAATCGGGCGGCCAGCGCCATGCCAACTCCGACGCTCAAACCCTGACCCAACGAGCCGGTCGCCACATCCACAAACGGCAGGCGCGGCGTCGGATGCCCTTCGAGATCACTGCCAAATTTGCGGAGCTTGAGCAAATCATCGGCAGGGAACAAACCGGTTTCCGCCCAGGCGGCGTAGAGCAACGGCGCGGCGTGGCCTTTGGAAAGAATGAAACGATCGTTGTTGTAGTAGTGGGGATTCTTCGCGTCGTAACGCATGTGGCCGAAAAACAGGGCCGCCACCACATCCGCCGCCGAGCAGCAGGAGGTGGGATGGCCGCTGCCGGCCGCCGTGGTCGCGGTGATCGAGTGAATCCGCAACTGATTCGCGATGCCCTTCAACAATTCAATATCAGTATCAATCATGGAACCCTTAGTTTACGCAACAGGCGGCGAAAGCCAAGAGTGAAATGAGCCAATGTCGCTTGAATCGCAAAGGCGAAAATGTAACCCTTTGCGCATGTGGGCCAGATCCTCCACCTTGAAGGCCGTTTTTCAACGTTACCGATTGTGGTTTCTACAGTTTGTCGTCATTTTGTTCGCGCTGGCCATGTCGGGTCACGCCATGGATTTTTCCACGCCGGCGCATGAAATGAAAACCCAGTTGGCTGATAGAATCCTGCCCTACTGGTATGACACCACACAGGACACCAATCGCGGCGGCTATCGGCTCGCCGATGATGCCGTGAAAGGCCGCAGCCCGCCCGCCGAAAAACAAATCGTCACGCAGAGCCGCATGGTCTGGGCTTTTTCGCTCGCGCAACTCGAAGGTTACGGAGACACCCACCGGAATTATTTGTCGGCGGCCAGGCAGGGTTATCGTTTCCTGCTCAACCATTTTCTCGACCGGCAGAACGGCGGTTACTTCTGGACAACCGACCTGGATGGCAAGCCGGTGAACGATTGTAAATTGCTCTACGGCCAGGCGTTCACGATTTATGCCCTGGTCGAATACTCCCGTGCCAGCGGCGATCAGGAAGCGCTGGTCCATGCGCTGGACCTTTATCACACGGTTCAGAAGCACCTGTACGACGCCAAAAACGGCGGCTGGTTTGAACACGCAGATCGAACCTGGCATCCGCTGGTACCCGGCGACCCGCGCAATCAGGTCGAAGTGATTGGTTATAAAAGCGCCAACTCGCACTTGCACTGGATGGAGGCGCTGGCTGAATTGTATGACGCGACCCACGATTCGGACGTGAAGAAATCGCTGGCCGAGGCCTTGCGCATCAACGCGACGTATTTTTACCCGGACGACCCGGCCCGGTGCGCCTTTTACCGGCAGTTCGATTGGAAGCCGGTGACGGTTGCCGGCAGTGCAGGGCTTTCCTACGGCCACAATGTCGAATTTGCCTGGTTGATGATTCATGCCGAACAAGTGCTCGGCCGGAAACCATCGTGGCAGCATTTTTACGCGCTGCTCAACCACGCGCTCAAGAACGGTTACGACCACCAGCGCGGCGGGCTTTATTATCGCGGCTTTGACGACCATCCGGCGACCGACACGGAAAAAATCTGGTGGGTGCAGGCCGAAATGCTGTCCGCCCTGACCCTGGCGCTGAAACATCAGGACGAAAATCCCACTCCTAAAGAAGGTCCACGTTATGAAACCGCCTTGAGCCAGGAATTGCAATTCATCAAGACTTATCAGGTTAATCCGGCCACCGGGATCTGGTTTTACGCGGTGGCCGCCGGCGGGAAGCCTGTGGACACAACGCTGGCGAACAGTTGGAAGGCGAACTACCACGACGTGCGCGCGATGATGAAATTTGTTGACGCGTTCGCCGGGAATTGACGTTGATTCATTTTCGGACGAAGGAAATCAGCATGAACCTCACCAAATCAGCGGTAAAAATTTTTCTGGCGGCGGGCGTCGGCCTGCAGATGGCCTGTTGTGGTCTGGCGACCCCGCCGGGCCCGCCGGTTGCGCCGGTGGAAAACGTCACCAACACGTATTTCGGAACGGCGGTCGTGGACCCGTACCGTTACATGGAAAACCTGTCAAATCCCAACGTGACGGCGTGGATGAGGCTCCAGGACGATTACACGCATTCCCTGCTGGAACGCATTCCGGGACGGCCGGCGCTGCTGGCCCGGATTCACGAACTCAATAACGCCGTGGCGGCGCGGGTGGAAGATGTCCGCCGGATGCCGGACGGCCGGTATTTTTATCAGAAACGATTGCCGCAGGATAACGTGTTCAAGCTGTATGTCCGCAAGGGAATAACCGGCCCGGAAACGCTGCTGTTCGATCCGGAGAAATTCGCCAAAGCCGCCGGCAAGCCTTTTGCCATTAATTACTATGAACCGTCGCGAGACGGGAACTACATGGCCTGTGGACTTTCTGCCGCCGGTTCGGAGGACGCCGTGATTCACGTGTTGGAAACGGCCACCGGCAAGGAAGTAGGCCAGCCAATTGACCGTGCGCAGTTCGGCGGAATCAGTTGGTGTCCGGACGGAAAATCATTTTTCTACAACCGCCTGCAAAAAATGGAACCCGACATGCCGGAAACCGCGCGTTACGAGAAGAGTCGTGTGTACCTGCATGTGGTCGGCGCCGATGCCGACAAGGAACCGCCCGTCTTCGGTTATGAAGTATCGCCGCTGGTGAAAGTGGACCCGGCGGACGATCCGTTTGTCAGCACCGTGCCGGGCTCCGAATACGCGTTGGGCACGATTGAGCACGGCACGCGGCAGGAGATTACCGTTTATGCCGCGCCGCTCGTGTCGGTCGGCAAACCCAACACGCCGTGGCAAAAAATTTGTGATGTGGACGACGACGTCACGGATTTGGCCGTGAAAGGAAAGGAAATCTTTCTGCTGACGCACAAGGACGCGCCGCGGTTCAAGATCATCACTACTTCCCTGCCCAAACCTGACCTGGCGTCGGCCAGGGTGGTTGTGCCCGCCGGCAACGCCGTGATTACGGCACTGGTAGCCGCCCGGGACGCACTGTACGTGCAACTGCGGGACGGCGGCATCGGCCGGCTGCTGCGCGTGCCGTTCCGTGGAAAAACGGAACCGGTCAAACTGCCGTTCGACGGGTCGGTATCGCTGATGGCGGTGGACCCGCGACTGGATGGCACCTGGCTGGACCTGGCGACGTGGACCCGGGCCGACCAGATTTATGCCTATGATCCGCTGACAAAAAAAATCACCAACACCGGCCTGCAGCCGTTGGGCGAATTCGATGCGCCGGAGAACCTGGAATCGGTTGAGGTCAAAGCGAAAAGCTACGATGGCGAAATGATTCCGCTGTCCATCATTTACCAGCGCGGCCTCAAACTTGACGGCTCGAATCCGGCGCTGCTTTGGGGGTACGGCGCGTACGGCATTTCGCAGGACCCGTCGTTTGGTCCGGTGATGCTGGCATGGTGCGAAAAGGGCGGCGTGTTTGCCATCGCCCATGTCCGCGGCGGCGGCGAATACGGCGAAGACTGGTACAAGGCCGGTTACAAGCAGTCCAAGCCGAATACGTGGAAGGATTTCATCGCGTGCGGCGAATATCTGGTTGAGCACAAATACACATCACCGGACAAGCTGGCCGGCGAAGGCGGCAGCGCCGGCGGCATTTTGATTGGCCGGGCCATCACCGAACGGCCCGATCTATTCGGCGCGGCCATCATTCAAGTCGGCTGCCTGGACATGCTGCGCATCGAGACGACACCAAACGGCGTGCCGAACATTCCCGAATTCGGCAGCGTCAAGTCCGGGGACGGCTTCAAGGAGTTGTATGAAATGAGTTCTTACGCTCATGTTCAGGACGGCACGAAATATCCTGCGGTGATGCTGACGACCGGCATCAACGATCCGCGGGTGGAACCGTGGCAATCGGCGAAAATGGCGGCGCGCTTGCAGACCGCCACGACCAGCGGCAGGCCTGTTCTGTTGCGGGTGGACTACGAAGCCGGCCACGGTATCGGCTCAACGAAAAAGCAGCGGGAAGAACAGACCGCTGACATCTGGTCATTTCTCTTCTGGCAATTTGGTCTGCCTGGCTTTCAACCACCGGCTGCGAATTAAGATTTAATGTAGCGGCGGTCTGCGACCGCCGACATTTCTGTAAAATGAAAGGATGCGGCGCTCACAGAGCGCCACGACTACCGGACTTGAATTCAGCTGGACATACCGGTTCAGACGAATTAGATGGGACTTTATGAGCCGTGATATACAACACTTTTGTTGTATATTCCCTGGTTAGGCCACGAATGATATGAAGCGTATCCTTGTCGGTTTTATATTATTGTTCGTATGTGCGGCGGTTGTGGTGACTCAGTTTCAAAAGAGTATGGGCCCCCATACGAGCAAATCCGCGCTCATCTGGAATCGGTTGAGAGCGATTGATGGTGCCAAAAGGCAGTGGGCTGCCGAGCACCCAGACGCCAAGGGCAGGGACCCAGTCGAGCAGGACTTGGCACCATATTTACAACAAGCACACCATTATACTTATTTCTCAGATGAACCAGTCGCTGGAGAGAAATATTTGATACATGGTCTGACTGAGCCAGCTGAGGCACAGTTGACCAAGCGGGTGGATGAGTTCCCGGAGAACGCGAGTGTACGAGTTGGGCCTGACGGAGGCATTCAAGTCCGAACAAATAGATCGCTGCCGTGGCCTGACACTGCGCCGGAGCCAAAAGCCACCAGCCCTTCAGTTTCGACCAACAATTGAAATTTGATTATCATTGTAGCATTGCTGTGCTGGCCGCCGGTGGCCGTGGCTCTTTGGAACGTTGAGCATCGTTCGCGTATATGATAGAGCGATTCATCTTTGGAATGCACTGGAGGCATGACGGCAAGATGTATTATGACGAAATTCCTGCGGACTCGAAGGAGGAGGCGGCAGATTATTTCATCGACCACAAGCGGGACGACGTTTCTTTGGTTCGAGTGGAATTGGTGGGTCCGAATGAAGGCGGTGTGCGCGAGTACGCTCATTCACCTTTTTCGCCATTTGACCCTTTGCGAGCACGCCGCAGGACGGACATCGATGAAGATGCCAGATGACCGTGAAGTGCTCTGCGTGGAAGAAACGCTCAGACCCGCTTCACTTCCCATGCCACCAGGACCGGATGTCGTCGGCGGCCTGGTGCGCCAGTGACGGGAGGGTGTGAACCGCATCGCGCAATTCCGGCAGATAATGGAAGGCCAGCCACAGGAGGGCGGCGACCACCGCGAGCCAGACCACCGCATCCAGCAGGAACACGAACGACCAGGCCCATCTTGGCCGGCCCAGACCATAATAGCACGCGCGCCGCGCGAATTTCAGCGGCCCCACGAGAATGACGTAGGCGATGAATAGCAGCAGCGCCGCCACCCACACCGGCACATTCGCCGGCAGCGCCAGCCCGAACACCGCACCGGTCGCCAGCAGCGAAATAATGGCGCAAATCCACACGACGGTCGCCGCGCCTTGCATCAACGAGAGAAAAGGCAGCGCGAAACCCATCCCGGGATGAACGGGGGCATGCTCCGCCCAATAACTATGCCAGTTATACCGCCATTGGTCCGCGTGTGCGCGCATTTCCCGCTTGAACCGGCGTTGCCATTCGCGTCGCGCCTTGCGGTCCGGGAAGCCCTTCATCGCCTCGTAATATCCTTCCTTGGCGCGCCGGATGAATTCCTGCGCCGTCGCCGGGAATCCGGACGCCGCCGCTTTTTCCTCCGGCGACCGCGCCTCGGGCACCACAATCGCCATCACCACATAGACGAGCAACCCGGTGCCCCAAAATATCGTCAAAAGAACAAAGGCCAGCCGTACGATGGTCGGATCGATGTTCATATGGGCGGCGATCCCGTTGCAGACGCCGGCAATCATTGCGCCCTCCTGGATCCGATAGAGCCGCCTTGGTGTTCCGCCGCTCCCGGCCGCTTTTTCTTCTCCTGCCGTCTTCTGTCCGCTCGTGCCGCTCGAGGCGCCGGCGCCGCTTGCGCCCGGGGCCGCGGCTTCACCCGGGTCCACCTCGATTGGCCCCATCTCCGCCAGGACAGCGGCGACTTCCTTCGTCTCGACCACCGTCTTGTGACTGGCCAAAAGGGCGCGGAACTTCTCGGCGATCGCCCGCTCGATGTCCGAGAGGATTTCATCCCGATCCGGGTTGCATCGCAGTTGTGCGGTCGCAGTCTCCAGATAGGCGCGCAGGGCATCATAGCCGCCTTCTTCGAGTTGATAGGCGTTGCCGCCCAGATTAATGGTAATGACTTTGTTCATGGGTGTTTCCTTTCTATTTTTGGCCCAGTTTTTTCACCGTCCCGTTGATCTGGCCCCAATATTCCAGGGTTTCGCGCAACTGCTCCCGGCCTTTCGCGGTCAGCTCGTAATATTTGCGGGGCGGCCCGGCTTCGGATTCCTTCCATTCGTAATCCAGGAGCCCTTCGCGGCGCATCCGGCTCAACAACGGATAAAGCGTGCCTTCCTGGGTGGCGAACTCGGTGGCGCTAAGTTGCTTCAGGATGTCTGCGACGTAAACCTTCTCCGCCGCAATAATCTGGAGCACGAGAAGCTCGAGCAGCCCCTTCCGAATCGCCGAAAATTTTTCGTTCACGCTCATGGTTAAACATTCAGCAAGCTACCTTTTTATAGAAAGGTAGCTGGTTTCGAAATCAGTGTCAAGGGGTAAAATAAATAAACGAACGGCGGAGAATAACCGATGGATCGGCTGGTGTGGCGGGGGTGCCAGCACGCAGCCGTCTCCAAATGCTAACGCACGCGAACGCGGCGCGTTCGCGGGTTGGGAAAGCTCAGGCGTTTGACCAGTTCGACGGAGGGTTTTCCTTCCTGCCAGGCAGCACGCAATTCTCCGGCCCGCCGGATTACCCGTTGCACCAATTCATCCTTCCCGGCCGGAGACTCCGGAGCGGCAAGTCTCGCGTCCGGAGTGATGTTCAGCTCCTCGAGCCGCCGAAAGACCGGCTCCAACGCCCGCTCTTCGTCGCGGAAGAAGACGCTCCCGCGCACGCGGACAAATTGCCAGCCGAGCCGCTCCAATACGGCCTGGCGCTCCAGGTCTTCCTGCAGTTGTTCCGGTCCGAAGTGCCGTTCGCCGTCGCACTCCACGGCCAATCGCCGTCCGTTGCCGACCACGGCCAGATCAATCCGGTGGCTGCCGACTTTGAAGCGAGGCACCACTATAAAATTCGCCGCTTCCAGGATGGCCTGCACCCGTTTTGCAAACGCGGACTCCATTTTATCCGGCAGTGGGTCCGCTTTTTCTTCCCACGCCGTGGGGTTGATGGCGTGCTCGATCAACCGGCGCCGGTAATCGCCCGGCTTCAGGTCCGTTTCGGGGTCGAGACTGTGCACCACCCACATCTGGTCGCGCGCCCGGCTGGCAGCGACGTTGAATCGTTTCTTAAAAATCTTTTTTGGCCCTTCCTGCCTTAAGGGAAGCGGCGGCTTAGCCGACGGGGCATCCACGATGGACAGAAACATCACGTCCCGTTCATCGCCCTGGAATTGCGCCGAATCGCCGCAGAGAATCCGGCGGCGTTTGTATTCGGCCGGTTCGATGTGCTGGCGCAGAATCGCGTCCACTTTCATCGCCTGCCGGTCGCCGACCATGGACACCACGCCGAACGTTGTCGGTTTGCCTTCCTCGTTCTTCGCATACTCCGGTTGTTCCAGTGCGGCGCAAATGAGCGAGGCAACGGCTTCCGCTTCCGCCTGATTGGATTCCTCCTGCGGCTGGACACCGCCGTCCCATTCGACGCGGTATGGAATGATATGCGGTGCGAGCTTGATGGCGGAAGCCTCGCGTAATGGCTTGATTTCGCCCTTGTAGGACAGGTGATTGCTGAACGCGATGATGTCCGGCGCACAACGGAAGTGTTCCACCAGCCGGATGACACCGCCGAACGACACCTGCGCCAATTCGTAAATGGAGGTGGTCCCGTCGTAATGTTGCCGCGACGGAAAATCCTTCGGCAGGTGAATGTCAATCAACCCCTCGACCTCCTTCATGTCCACGCCCACCGCCACCGGCGTCACCTGCTCGTCATCACCCACGATGACGGCCTGACGCCCAAGATACAGTGCGAACATGGCCGTCGGATCGCACTGACTGGCTTCGTCAATGATCACAACATCGAACCGGGTGGTGCGCGGATCGAACGAGTCGGCGACTTCGTTCAACGGCATGATCCATACGGGCACCGCGGCTTTGGCCACGGTCAATTCCTTTCTCGCCGCGGCGCGCAATTCCGCATCGCGCACGCCGGTGCCGGTTTTCGACAGCTTGTTCCGCGTGAGGGCATATGATTTCAGCGCGTGCTGCTGCTCCGGACTGGTTTGCCGGATGAGACTCGCCCACGTTCGCTTTTCGGCCAATTGCGCCGTGGCCTCCATGAGTTCATGGTTGAGGCGCTCGATGTGCTGCTGCAATTCGTCGAGTGAAACCTTTGCCCGTTGCTCCAGCTCATCGTGGAACTGCCGCCATTCCCAGGCTGCCGCCGGATCGCCGGGCGGTTCCGGCCGGGCGTGATCGGGATGACGGTTTTCGACCGCCGAGGCCCACGCGGGCGCGCTGGCCTGCAAACGGGCGAGCAGATTTCGACGCGACTCCAGGTCCGGTTCAAGGTTCTTGAGCCGAACCAATTCCTGGTAAGCCTGCTCATAATCCGTCGGCGACGCTTCCCGGAGGGATGTTCTCAATTCCCGGGTTGCCGCCGCTTCCGGCTGGTCGCTCTCCGGGAAGGCCGCCAGCCAGGTGGCCCATACGCTTTCCAGATATTTTTCGCGCAGCCGGCCGGCCCGCGCCTTAAGGATGGTTTCCAATTCGCCGGTCACCGCCGTTCGCAGGCGGCGCAATTCCGCATTGGCCCCGGTTTCCGGCGGGGTGGATTCCAGGTAACTCTGCCAGTGAAAACCGAGCCGCTCAAAATCAGCTTCCAACGCGAGCCACGTTGACTTGTGCCAGTCCAGGCAATTCTGAATCGTCGGCACGAAACCGTGGGCGACCTTCTCCGGCTGGTCGGTCAAAGCGTCTGTCGGCGGGGCGCCGTGGGACGACATCTGCCGCGCCCACCGTTCGGCGAGTTCCTCCCGGACGATCTGCATGCGGAGCAACGCCCGCACCGCCCGGAACTCTGCCGGCTGGTCCAGCGCCGGCGGGCGGTTGCCCAGGCGCACGGTGGTGATGAACTGATGGCAATGGGGCCTGGTCAGTTTTGTCAGCCGTCCGAACGATTTTCCCGATTCGATGTGCGTGATAATCTCGTCCACGATCGGCAGCAATTCACGCGGCGGTCGCTGGTCGTCCACCTGTGGGCCGTGGGTCATGACCTGGGTGTGGCATGCCTGGATCTCATTCCAGGAGTTTTCAATCAGCTCGACCAGCGAATCCCAGACCTGCCGCGCGCTGCTGCCATCGCGACCGGCTTGCACGGCTTCCAGTTGCCATGGCGCACTGTCCTTCAAAAATTCAATGGCCCTGGTGGCGCGGGACAACATGCGGTCGAACTCCGCCAAATCATCGGGGCCGGCGGCCCCATTCCACAATTCCTCCCGGTAGCGGAGGTTCTGCGCGGACAAGGCGCCGATTTCGTCCATCAACTCCCGGAACGCCGTCGGTGTGGGCAGCGCCGCGATGCCCGGGCGGTTGGCCTTCAACTCGCGTTCATCGCGGAGACTGACCCGCGCGTTGGTGTGATAAAGCGCGGCGACTTCGGCAGGCGACAGCGGCGGTTCCGCGCCCAAATTGACCGGGCCTGGAATCCAATCGTCCGAACCGACACCCCGTTTCACCCGTTTCGCGGCGTCAACCGGCCTGACCGCTTTGCCACCGGGCCGGACGCCGCGGATTTCATCCTGACGCGCCTCCAGCCATCGCGCCCGGGCCTCGGCCAGTTCGGCCATAATCCGTTCGCGTTCGCGCTGGATCCGTTCCGCTTCCCGCTCCAACACCTGATCATCCTGGGCGAGCCGGACCGAGATTTGCCGGACCGACTGCTGCAATTCCGCCTGGCTCTGCCGGTCATTATGCAGAACGCTGATGCACAGCGGCTGCAACGCCGCCACCACTTTCTGCCGCAACACGCGCAACGCTTTTGGGGTGTGCGCTGTGACGAGGACACGTTTGCCTTGCGCCAGCAGATGGCCAAGCAGGTTCGCGATGGTATGCGTCTTGCCGGTTCCCGGCGGGCCTTGCACCACCACGCAATCGCGCTTCGCCAACTGGCGGGCAATTTCCAGTTGTTCCTTGTTCGCCGGCTTGCTCAGCAGAATCCCGGCGTCACCATTCCCGGTGGCGGTCCCTGGCGAAGGCACCAGCATCGGCGTCTCAGCCGGATGCCCGCTGCCGAGGCCCACGATTTGCAGCAGGGCGGCGGAAAAGTCTGTCCGCTTGCCGATGTCCTCCCGCACCATATCAAGTACGTTTTCAACTCCCGAACGGCGTTGGCGCATGAAAATGACCGGCGCCCGGCAGATGGTCGGCTGGTCGTCTTTGGGTTGCTCACCGGCGGCCAGCATGTCACCGGCGCCCGGAAAGATGCCGTAAATTAACCGGCGCAAAAATCCGTCCGTCTCCTCTCCGCCGAGGGGTGACAGTTCGGTCTGCTTCAACTCGTCCACACACCTGGCAATTTGCTGGTGGTTTGCCTGCGGGAGCAGGCGCAGGAATTCCACATACAACTCCGGCGGTTGTTCGCGTTTGCGGAAGACGAATTGCGGGTTGCCCTTTTCCGGATAGAATTCCAGTTCCAGCCGCTGGAGCAGCACCTGATGGTTGAACGCCCCGGCTGCATCAGGACAATGCAACAATCCGTCGCCGACCAGCAGTTCGATTTGTTCCGCTTCGCGTTCATGGATCCCGAACCATTCATAGACCGCCTGGAAGGTCGCGAGCGCCTGGCGGGCCGGCTGTTCATTCCGCTGCCATTCGGCCCGTTCCTCCTGCCATTTCCGGAACGACGCCGGGCGTTGCGGCACTTCCTCAAACCGCTCGACCCGCGTCGACCCGTTCTTTTCCCGCACCGTCCGGCACGGCTGGATCTCGGCATTGGCGTCAATCTCCTGCCAGCCGGGTTTCAGCCAGTCGGCCATCGCCGCCGGTGGCGTCGGGCAATGCGTCAGGCCGGGCCGCGTGATGCGCAAAATGATGTCGCTGTCCTCCTCCGATTCCTGTTCGGGATCGCCGTTCGGGCGGAAGATTTCAATGGCCGCGTGCTGCGGCAGGTCGTTCAGCCAGAGCACCCGCATTTGCTGTCCAATGTCCCGCACGTGCGGGTAGCGCAAATCGAGGTAGGTTTTCAGGAACTCAAAGATTTTCAGCAGCCGCTCTGCCGGTTCCGATGATGATGGTGATGCGGTTAATGGTAGTGATGGTATGGTTATTAGCTCATTCATGGTGCGTCTATTCCAGTCCCCCTTGTCTGTCTAATAGGCGGAGATTTTAGACCGGGATTGAACCTGCTGCGTTCAAAATTGGTGAAACTTTCAATTTTCAGGCACAATTTCGCGTGCTTTCGGGTGTAATAGTGAATTATTCCCGGAACGCCTGAGGCGCCGTTTGATGAGCAGAACGGACGAATTTCGCAGCGTTTACTTTGTCGTCATCCTCGCGGTTGCCGCGGAGATTTTTTCGAGCGGCTCAACGGCATCCTGGAGCAACCGTTGCCCTGTAATTTCCAACAGTTTCAGCGAGGGTGCCTGGAAAGCGAGCAACCCGTTTTCGCACGTATGACGGGCCTCTTCCAGGTCGGCCTCATTTTCCGGGCGCAGCAGTTGCCGCAACCCGGCCCCCACTCGGGGAGCGAGTTCGCGCCAGTGCGACGGGAAGCGGCTTTGCAGCGCAGCCGCCCAGATTTTTGGCCATTCCAGCAGTGAATCCTCCCGTTTGCCTTCCGTGAGCCGGGCCAGCGCGAGGACGCGCCCCAGGTCTTTGTTGCTGCGTTTGATGCGTCGGCCGGCAATCAGACCACTCATCGTCTCCTTCCCGATCACCGGGTGATGCAGCAAGTTGGCCAGCGCCATGGTTTCGGGGCGGGCGATGGCGATGCCAAACGGAGTCGCGCCGGGCTCGAATTCCACCAGTGACAGGAAGCGAAAGCTGCACAGGCTGAAATGCCCCTTGGTGGTGACCAGGCGAAGGTCTTTCCGGTCGAGATCGTTTTCGGACTCGGGAACCGTGAGGAGTTCGATGAACCAATCCTGCGAACCGGGCGGATGAAGTCGGACGACCGGTAACCGGTTTTCGGGAGTCTGAGCATCACCGGGTTTGCCCCAACTACCCTCGGTCCGCAGCTGCCAATGCTCGGCAAACAAACGGTCCGCGACGGCCTGTCCGGCGGGGATGGCTTTGATGCGCGGAGAGATAAGGCAATCCACGTCTTTGGTGCGGACTTGCAGCCTGGGGTTGTCGCCAAAGAAATGATAGCCCGCCGCCAGGCTGCCGACGATGATGATGTTTTGCCGGAAGTCCGGCGGAATGGCGGCGGCGATTTGTTTCAGAACCGCCCCGGGCGAAATCAATTTCACATTGGCGTCACGGCTCATAACGGGCTGCCTCGGGTTACAGGGAATGAATTCAGAAACTCCAGCGCCTGGGATTCAAGACCCGCTTCGTGCAAATCGAGCAGACATTCGACCGGGTCGGCCCAGGGGAGACCGTCGGCCCCGGGTTGGAAAAGCGACTCTGCCCGCCGGAGGGTATGAATCACCAGGGCCGGTGATTCGTCGCGGCGAACCGTTCGCGCGAGACCCGGGTCAAGGCGTTCAACCCACGAAAGGTCTACGGCCTTGCGCCCGGCGTGGAGGCAAAGGTCGAGGCGCGGATTACCGATGAGGTCGAGGGCGGGCTGGTAATGTTTTGCCCCCAGGACACCACCGACGGCCATGGCGGGAAGTCGAAGCTGGCCCAAACGACGCAGCAAGGATTCCGGCGAGCGCGGCTGGCCGGAACGGTCGGCAAAACGAACCGTGCCGCGAACGTCATCCGACACCGCCAGCAAGCGTGCCCATTCTTCGCGCGGGAAAATTCGCAGTTCGACACTGCGGTCGGAATGGCGTTTCAAATAATGGTCCAGACGATCGAGGGAGCGTGAGACCGTCGGGTGGCTGGTCCCGGAAATTTTCATGAGTGAATTGATGGCGAACGGCCCCCGGCCGAGCAGCCATTGATGGATGAGGATGCGCAGTATCTCATAGTGGGCCTCTGAATTTCTGCCCGACGGGGCGGGCCGACGCGAGATTTCATGCCGGAGGATTTCATCCAGGACCGGAACTTCCCTGGTGTCCGGTGAAACCGGGATGCCACTCCATTTCCCGGATTGACGAATGGCCATGGCCAGGCGACCGAAAAGCTCCGGCCGGATGACCGAAGCTGCTCCCTGCCATTCTTCGCGCAAGCGGGATTCCGTGATGGCCGGTTCTTCCAGCACCAGCACCGCGCGACGCACCTTGTCTGACGCGGCCACCCGGGCCATTTCCATCAAAGCCGTGCGCAACCTTCGGGCATCCCTGGTTTCCACGAGCACCTCGTATATCGTATCGCCCCATGCGGCGTCAGCCAGAAAACCCGGGAAGTTTTCTATCGGATACTCGAATCGAATCTCTTTCATGCAAATAAAGGTACGACTTTCAAATGAAAGTCGCAAGTACAAATATAAGTCGAGAGTTATTTACTGCATATTTGCAGGTATTTTTGAGCGATTTCAGGCAGTTTTCCAGCCTTCCAGCCGGTAATTCAGGGTATTGGTAGTTTAAAAATGGTTTGGGTTGCCGCTGGTTTTTGGTTAGTTGCGACGGCAACGAAGACACAAAAAAAAGCTGGTACGCGCGGCGGGGGTTGAACCCACAACCTTCGGCTCCGGAGGCCGACGCTCTATCCAATTGAGCTACGCGCGCAAAGCAACGCCCACAGTACCGCCATCGCCGTTTTTGCTCAAATGGAATTTGTAACGTTCGAGCAGATGTGGTTCAACGGCAGTTTTGCTGTAGCGGCGGTCGGTGACCGCCGGAAAATCATTCTGGCACAAAAATGAAATGCGGCGCTCATAGAGCGCCGCTACAGTTGCAAGCCTGTCCGGCTACCGTTCTGGTTCGGGTGGCGGAAAGAAGCGCCGGTTTTCCTGTTGCATCTTTTCAAAACGCGCCTCTTGTTCCGGCGTCAGAATGGCGGAAATTTGCGCCTCGGTGTTGGTGAGCACGGCGACGACCTGCGGACGATAGCCCTGCCGCAAATCCCTCAACTGAATGCGGGTATCGGTCAGGATCCGATGCACTTCCACCCGCTGGCGCGCATCGAGCCGGAGTCGCCAGCGCAAGTTGCGTTCGAGGAGCATCTGAAAATTTTGCGGTCGTTGAATGGCGGTGGTCACCCAGTGGCGGATGGCGACGCGCGTGCCGACCACCCCGGCCACCACGCCGGCCAGAAACACCAGCGCTATCAGCAGCGACAGTTTAAACGCTTTCATGATCAAAGTCCGGTCGGCGTCAAAAGCCACTGTGCGGAAAGCTGCGCCGCACCGTCGCTCAGACTCGGCACGCCCGCCGCCGTCAGCCCATAATCCGCCGCCACGCACAGCACAATGACTGCCGAGGCCGCCAGCGCCAGGCGTGGAAACCACAGGTTCAACTGGTCAAAAACTGAAATCATTTCCGGCGCGGCAGCCGGGGGTTCGCGCTGGATGGCGTGCAGCACGTCCGCAGCCAAATCCTCCGGCGGCGCGGGCGCGGTTTCCCGGCGCGCCGACGCAAACAGTCGATTCAATTTCCGGTTGTTCATAATTTTTCTTTCGCAATTCTTTCCAGCGCCTGTTTCAGCCTGGCGCGTGCCCGCATGGCCCGCACCCGCACGGCCACGCCGGAGGCGCCGAGGGCCGCGGCGATTTCCTTCACGCTCCGGCCTTCCAGTTCCTGCAGGGTGATGACCACGCGGTCGGCAGGCGACAGTTCGCGCATCGCCAGTTCCAGCAGCTCCGCCGCGCTGCGCGCTGCCAGTTCACTTTTCTCGTCGCCACGGCGCAACCAGTCAAGCGCATCCTCACCGAGTTCAGGCAGGCCGATTTCATTCTGCCGGCGTTTTTCTTTTCTCAAGTGGTCCAGCGCCACCCGCGTGGTGATGCTGGAAAGCCAGTGTTCAAATGGAGCCCGGCCGTCAAATTGCCCCAGCGCGCGCCAGGCCTTGACAAAAGCTTCCTGCGCGAGGTCTTCGACCTTGTGGACGTCGCGTTCATAACGGTGCAAAATGGCGAACACGCGCGACTGATGCCGTCGGACGAGTCCGGCGAACTCGTCGGTTGCGCCGTTCCGGATGCGTTGCAGCAATTCGGCATCGTCGCTCACGGTTCAGTCACCCAACCGGTCACTGGCGCGGGCGATGGCCCGGTCCGCAAAATCATCGGCGCGCTGCTCGAACTCGCTGATTTGCCGGCGTTGTTCATCGGTCAGGCTGGGCGCGATTTTGGCGAAAATTTTCATCCGTTCAACCGCCAAATCGGCCTCGACGGCGGCCACCCGGGCGGAGGCGGCGCGCACGGTGGTTTCGTTGGCGTCACTGGCCTGAATCGCTGCGCGCAGATTTTCCCGGGCGGCGTGCAATTGGCCGAGCAACGGCTTTAACGTGTCTTTTTCCGACCGCAGAACGGTTTTGATCTGCGCCTTTTGGGCATCGGTCAGGTTCAGTCTTTGGGCGATGCGCTGAAAAAATCGTCCGTGCGCCGGTGCGTTGGCGTCCGCCGCCAGTGAAGGGGTCGTCATCAATCCGACAGTGTTCAGC
This sequence comes from Verrucomicrobiia bacterium, assembly GCA_035279985.1. GTDB lineage: Bacteria > Verrucomicrobiota > Verrucomicrobiia > Limisphaerales > UBA11358 > UBA11358. Next base: position 1,617 of record DATEGR010000442.1, on the reverse strand, counting down.
GCGGCGGCCAGGGTGATGGTAATCCATTTGTTCGTTTTCATACTGATTTTAATACGAAAACAAGCCTGGAAATGTTACAGTCGAAAACGGAAAGGGACGGCTGAAAGCCGTCCCTTTGTCAACGTATGCCCCCACAAATCAATTTTGCGGCGGCGCAGCGGCTGGCGCATTGGTGCCGCCTTCACCCGGAGGGCGGTTGCGCGGACCACGCATCCGGGATTCCATTTTTTGCCATTGCTCGAACTGATCCGAGGTAAGCACGGCCTTCAGTTTTGCGTCGGTATCCTCGCGAACGGTCTTCATTTTCGCCATGCGATCTTCGCGTGACATATCCTGGTTTTGAAACAAATCGCGCATCTGTTGCCGTTGGCCGTCGAGGATCTCCTTGACCTTCGGTTTCTGGTCGTCGGTCAGGTTGAGGCGTTGCGCAATCATGTCGAAGTTTGGGCCCCGGCCCCGCATGCCTGGTCCGCGGTCACCCGGAGGTGGGCCACCCGCCGGTGGTGCGGCAGGCGGCGTGTTGGTGGCGTCATCCGCGCGTAAGGCCGGACTCATTGTCAGCAAGCCGCCTAAGGCCAACGCCGTAATGAGCGTCATTTTGGTCAGTTTCATAGGCTTTATTCTTTTGTCGGTTTATGGTTTTGCGCTGCACCAGCATGACGCAGCGTCATAGCCTGTGAGACGGACGGAGAAAATAAAGGTTACAACCCGCGCAAAATCTTCGCTGCCGCTTTCACCGTCCGATCAATGTCCGCCACCGTATGCGCGGTGGAAATGAAACCTGCCTCGAACTGCGACGGCGCGAGGTAAACGCCGGCGTCCAGCATGCCATGGAAAAATTTGGCGAACCGCGCGCGGTCGCTCTTCATGGCGTCGGTCAGATTATGGACCGGCCCGTTGGTGAAGTAGGCGCAGAACATCGAGCCGCACCGGTTGAATGTGACGGGAATTCCGGCGGATTTCGCGGCGGCCTTCATACCGGTTTCCAGTTGCGCGCCGAGCTGTTCGAGATGGGAATAGGCGTTCGCTCCGGAGGGGCGAGTTGGACGAGCCCCTGACTTTTGTTTCGATTTTGATTCAGGGACTCGCAGAGCTCGCCCCTCCGACAATTCCTCCAGCGCCGCGATGCCTGCCGCCATCGCCAGCGGATTGCCGCTCAACGTGCCGGCCTGATACACCGGTCCCAGCGGCGCCAGCAAATCCATGATGTCCACCTCCCCGCCAAACGCGCCGACCGGCAGGCCGCCACCGATGATTTTGCCGAAGCATGTCAAGTCCGGCGTGATTTTGAACCGTTCCTGCGCCCCGCCCGGTGCGAGACGGAAACCTGTCATCACTTCATCGAAAATCAGCAGCGCGCCGTTCGTCTGCGTGATATCGCGCAGAAACTCCAGGTAACCCGGCTGCGGCGGGTAAACGCCGGCATTGCCCGGCACCGGCTCGATGATGATGCCGGCGATTTGATTTTTGTTCGCCGCGAACGCGGCTTTGACGGCCTCAACGTCATTGAACGGCAGGACGACGGTGTGTTGCGTGAACGCCGCCGGCACGCCCGCACTGTCCGGATTGCCAAAAGTCAGGGCGCCGCTGCCGGCCTTAACGAGCAGTGAATCCGCG
>DATEGR010000441.1:0-8645 GCA_035279985.1 Verrucomicrobiia bacterium | reverse complement strand
TACGCCAGCGAAAAGAAAATCTCTCTGCTCACCGTCATGGAAGAGAAGCAGAAGAAAATCCACGCGCTGATGCAGGGACAGACGATTCCATTCCGCGCGATGTTCGCCATCCGCGTCTGGGACAAGTCCCGCGACGGTCTTAACGCCAAGGCCGGAGCGATCAAGAACGCCATCAACTCGATGAACTCGGCGCAATACTTCGAGAGCAACCTGCCCAGCACCTCAAGAAGTCTTTTCTTCCAGACCTGGCCGGGCTGGACCTGGGGACGTTACGAACATCGCAAACTTTATTCCGAGCACCGTTTTCTGGCGGACATGCTGCCGGTGTCCAGCACCTTTACCGGGCATTTGGCCACCGCCGAGGCAATTTACGACGGGCCGCAGGATAATCTCATCGGCATCGAGACGTTCTCCGGTTCAACGGACAATAAATCCCCGCAACACGCCGTTCTGCTGGGCATGTCGGGCGCAGGCAAGTCAGTGACCGTTTGTGACCTGCTTTCGCAGACGGAAGGTTATTTTGGTTATACCGTCATCATCGAAGAAGGGCTTTCCTACGGCATCTACACCGCGACGGTCGAGGACGGTGCGCGGCCCATCATCATCCATCCCGACGGCGACCTGACCATCAATTACCTCGACACGAAGGGACTGCCCCTCACGCCCGACCATCTTTCCGCTGCGACTGCATTGGTTGCGCGGATGATTGGCACTTCGAATCAGGAGGACAAACAAATGCTCCGGCAGGCGCAGATTGCCAAATACTTGAACCTGCTTTACGAGGATGCGTTTCAGGACTGGCAGAAGAAGCGCCACGACCAGTTGCTCGACATCACCCGGCACGCGATGGCGTTGCAGAATTTTCGCGCCGAAAAAATGCCGCCCGGCGCGACCACACTTGAATCTTTTGCGGACTTCCGCGACTGGAAAGCAGCCCACCCGACCGAAGCGGAGGAATATCAACGCCAATTCGAGGAACCGGCGGTGTTGAAATTCCTGAAAGACCCCCGGACCAGCAAGGAAGTCCGCAACCTGGCTTTCGCATATTTCACGCCGGACGAGTTCCCGACGCACCGGATGCTTCAGGAGTTGATGATGCTCGACCCCATCGGCGCGGAGCGCGACCAGATCATGGAAATCGCCACGCTCATCCTACCTTGGTGTCGCGACGGCAACTACGGCTGCCTGTTCGACGGCACGAGCAATCTTTCGCTCACCGGAAAAATCGCCCACTTCGAGTTGGGTTACATCCCGGAATCCGCGAAGGAGCTGAAAGCGGCGGCGGGCTTCCTCATCACCAACCACGCGCGCAAGCACATCATGACGCTGCCGCGCGCGATTCGGAAACGGAACATCTACGAGGAGGTCGCCCGCTTCCTCGACATTCCCGGCGGTCAGGAAATCGTCCAGGAATCCTACGCCCAGCTTCGCAAGTTCAATTGCTGGAACATCTCCATCGTGCAGCAGTATGCGCGCTTCAAACAGTCGCGCATCCGCTCGGCCGTGTTCGGCAACTCGCGCCAGTTTTTCATCATGCGCCAGAACGACCGCGCTGATCTGGATGACATGGGCAAGGACATCGCGCTGCCCGAAGTGACGCAGCACGCCATCATGAACTATCCGCTGCCCGACCATCAAACCGGCCAGAAGTATTCGCCGTTTACCTATCTGCACACCGACGCGACCCGCAACCTCTGCGGCACGGTTCACAACGTCGCCTCGCCGGAGATGCTCTATTGCAGTTCGTCCAGCGGCGAACATTTCGACAAACGCGCCCGCGAGCTTCGCAAAAGTCCCAACATCGTCGAGGGCATCATCGCCCACGCCAATCCACCCAAATAAACCAAAATCAAAACACTTATGAAAAAATTGCTTCGATTCATTCCTCTTGCCTGTGTCGTGTGCCTGTTTACGGGCTGCGCCGCTGTCACCCGACCCGTCACGGATGTGGCGTTGGGGGCAGGCGGCGCAGCTCTCGGAGGTGAATTGTCCCACAACAATCCGATGGCCATCGCGGGCGGTGCGGCGGGCGGTGTCCTGCTTGGTGAAGGACTTCACTACGCCAACAGCAAACAGAACGACAAGTCCTACCAGACCGGCTACGACAAAGGCCGCAGCGACGCCGTCAAACAACAATACTGGCTCTACGTCTCCATGCAGCAGGCCAAGGCGGGTGACGAAGGCCGGGTCCGGCTCTACCAAGTGCATCTGCCGGAGCAGACCATTGACGGCGTGATTTTCAAACCCACAACCCAATTTCTCCGCATCGAACAGTAAAACAACAAAAACAGTGAAAGGATAAATATGAAAAAAATAATCGTAGCAGCCCTCATCGCCCTGCCGCTGGCGTTCTCCGCCCGCGCACAGTGGATCGTCTATGACCCGACGATGAACATCGAGCAGATATTGGATGAAGCCGAGAGCATCGCCAAATATGTCACCATGATTGACAACCAGGTGCAGCAAATTGACACGCTCACCAGCCAGTTGAGTGAGTTCAAGAACTATGAATCCTTGTTCGGCAATCCATCCCAAGTGGTGCTTTCAATGGTGCCCAATCTTGATTCGGATTTGCAGAGCCTGGAGCCGGGCAAGAACCTCGAAAATCTGGTGGCCAGCGCCGACGGCAACTACGCGCTGACCTACAATGATTCGGGCATCTACGCCACCGTTGGCGTCAGCTTCCAGACGCCCGGAGGCCAGACCATCCAACGGCCCGCCGACCAATACAAACCGTTTGCGGCAATCAATGACACGGCGAACAACTATGTCACGGTAGCCGACAACGCGGCGCAACGGCGCGCGACCATCAAGGATCAAATCGCGCAAACGACCCAGCAACTTCAGAACGCCACCACGGATGCCGAGGTGCAGAAGTTGCATGGCGTCCTCACCAGTCTAAACGGCGACCTTGCCAGCACGGATGACGAAGTAAATCAAGCGGCGTCGTCCGCACTGGTGCAGGACATCCAGAACCGGAACGACCAGCAGAAGCAAATTCAGGCATTGACTGAGCAGCAGAACGCTGAGTTCGAAGAATCCGTGAGCAACTATTCGGCGAAGTTCCAGTTGCTCAACGCGCCGACCGTATTCCCGACGCCGTAACCACCATCCATAACCGTCAACCCTGCGTTCATTATGGCCACGTTCGACAGCATCTTTCCCACATTCCTCGCCAAGTGTGGTGATCTTCACACGTTGTTGTTGAGCGTGGCCTTCGCGCTTTTCATTGTCGGCGTCATCGTCACCGTCAAGCACCGTTCTTCGCACAAATCCATTCTGGATTTGCTTGTGCGCCTGTTGCTGCTCACGTCCTTGCTTGTGTTCCTGCCTGCCTGGGGCAATACCCTGCAAAATTTGCTGCAAACTTCCATCCTCTCCGGCCTGGGCGTTGACCCGGCCAACGTCTATCAGCAGTTCAATCAACTGCTCATCATCAAACGCGACCCGGCCACGCAATCGTCCTGGTGGAATGTCATGTCGCAGCTCCACAATTTTACCACCGACCTCATCATCTCCGCCGTGCTCTGGCTCGTCGGCCAGTTTGCTTCGCTGATGATGTTCTGGGCTTACATCTTTCAGACGATCATTTTGAATCTCGGCTACGCGCTCTCGCCCTTGCTCATCGGTTTCATGGCAATTCCGGCGTTGAAGCACACCGGCAACCGCTACCTCATGAATCTTGTCGGCGTTTTGTTGTGGCCGCTGGGCTGGGCGCTCGCCGCGCTCGTCACGCAAGGCATTCTCGATTTCATGACCGACCCCAGCTTTGAATATATTGATCCGACTTCCACACTGCCCGATTTGCAGAAAACCATCGGCGTCGCCGCGGTTGGCTTCTGGATAATTTTCAGCACCGTTGCCGCGCCCGTCATCATTCAAAATGTCATAGCGCACGGCATTCAGCCCGGAGGCGCGTTGCTCGCGGGCGGTGTCAGCAGTTTTCTCCAGACCGCCGCCACGACTGCGGGCGCTGCCGCGACCGCTTCCACCGCTGGCCTGCCGGTCGTCACCGCTGGCGCGGCGGGCGTGGCCGCGCTGTTAAGCACCATGTCGTCTGCCGCCAATATGGGCAGTGCGGGCGCAATCATCATCGCCGGGTCCGGCCTGCCGCCGCGCTCCGCGCGCGGTCGGCCCGGAGACGACATCACCGGTAACAAGGCCGTTCGCGAACTCATCGCCAAATCCAAACCTAATTATTACTGACCTATGGACACCCCCGAATTACGAACCACCGAAACCAAAAGCGCGAATGCCACCAAGCCCACGCCGCGCCGCTTCGATCTGACCCGGCTTTTGACCCAGCGTGACCGGCTGCCGTGGTTTTGGTTCTTCTTCACCGTCGCGGTGTTGCTGCTGTCGGCGATGGACCGCTACCACATTGTCTCACAATTCAAACAACGCGAGCGCGTCGTCATCATTGACCCCGCCGGCACCTACTATTTGAGTCCGTTGCTCCAGTTTTCAGAGGCCAGGGATTTGCACGTCCAGCAGGCCGAACTCGCAACAATGGCTTTCCTGGAACGCAATCCCAAGGACTTCGACAATCCCGACTTGCTCAAATTGATGTTCCTCAAACCTGCGTTGGCGAAGGCGCAGGACGAGCGCGTTAAGGAGATGGTCGAATTTCGCGCCAAGCAGTTGCACCAGAAAGCCGAGATTGCGCGCATTGACATTCTGGCGACGCGCGACAACGAGGTGCTGGCCGCTGTCACCGGCCAGATCATCCGCAGCGGCATCTTTCAAGACAAGGCGTTCACCGAGGCATTTCCGTTCACGCTCCGGCTCCGCCTCATCCGCAACCCCAACATGGCCTTGAACGGACGTTTCCCCACCGCCGTGGGCGACTTCAAATATGAAATCAACCGCTAAAATCCTGTCATTCACCCTATCGGTGTTAACCGCCGCCGTTGCACTGGCTGATTCACCGGCCATCCAACAGGTCTTGCTCGACGACCGCACTGCCGTATCTGTTCCGGTTGCCACCAACCGCGTCACCACCATCAGTTTCCCCAGCGCCATCACCGCCATTGACGGTGCCGGCATCACGGTGGACGGAAAAACGCCGGGCCTGTTTCAACTGGCCCACACCCGAGGCTCGGCGTTTCTTTCCGTGCGCGCCCTGTTCCCCAAGGCATCAGCCAATCTCAACATCCGCTGGAACGACCATACCTACGTTTTTGAACTGACCGAAAGCGACCAGCCGGTGCTTTCTCTCAACTTGGCAGCGCCGCCAACGCCGGAGGAGGAAGGCGTCAGCCATGCGCCCGAAGTCAGCCCGCTAAAACTGCTGGCGCTGCTCGACAAGGCCAAGGCGTTTCCGTTGCTCAAAGCCCAGCAGCCTGAAAGTGTCGCCAATGTGGACTTCACCACCTACGACGGCAAGCCGCTCGTCAGCGATTTCAACGATTACGAAATTCAGATTGAGGAAGCCTTCCGTTTCAACGCCGAGGACACGTTGGTCTTCCGCCTCGTCATCACCAACAAAGTTGACGCGCCCCTGATTTATCAGCCGGACAGTTTCACCTTGCGCGCGGGCAACCGGCTTTATCCGCAGTCCATCAGTGACGCCGACGGCACGGTGCCGCCCAAAGGCCGGAGCATCGTTTATTTCGCCGTCAGCGGCACGCCGGACGGCGGGCGCAACGAATTGTCTTTGCGCAATGCCTTCACGGTTTTGGTCACACGAGTATCACCGACACCGCCGCCCCCCGTTGTCACTGTTACCAATACCCCCAGTGTGAAACCCATCCGTTCACCCAGAGGCCATCTATGAAACCGCGCGATTTTCTCAATTTTTTCAAAACCAAGACCGGCAAGCTCGTTGCCTTTATCGCGCTGTTCGCCGCCGCACTGATCATTTTCAGTGTCGTTCGCAAACACAACCCGTCTGCCGAAGATGCGGTCAGCGTCACGGCTCTGGCTACCAACGCCACGGACAAGCCCCAGGTGGTGCAGTCGGTCGTGCGGCCGATGGAGGCTTTTTATCCGCCGCCACCCAAACCAGAGCCGACGAATTTTCCGTCATCGTCGTCATCATCGTCACCTGGCTTTTACAAACCATCGCCATTGCCAAACGTGCCCGCGAATCAAGCGCCAACCCTCGCGCCCATCAGTTTGTTCGCCGACAGTTCGGCCGGCATTCCACCGGCCAAAAAATTGAGCGCGGTGTTTGCCCCATTCGGACGGCTGATTCCGTGCGAGACGGTCGTCACTGTGGATTCGTCTTCCATCCAGACGCCGATCATCGGTCTCGTCACCGAAAACGTGTATTTCGGGGGCAAGTTGGTGATCCCGGCGGGCACCGAGATTCATGGAACGGCCCAGACTGACCATCAACGCGAACGCATCGCCAGCGGTAACAACTGGACGTTCATCTGGCAGAACGGAATGGAAATGCAGATCAAGGCCATCGCCCTTGACCGCGAGTTCGATAATGAAACCAATCAATCCGGCTGGGCAATCACTGACGGCAGCGCCGGACTGCGCGGCGAAGTCATCAAGTCCGACAATTTTGCCGACATCAAACTGTTTGCCGCCACGTTCCTGTCCGGCGCGGCCAGTGCGTTGACGGAGAAACAACAAACCGTCTTCGGTCCCGTCAACAGTCCCACGCTCAACAACGCGCCCTTCGCGGGCGCGCAGGCGGTGTTGCAAACCTACGCGCAGCAAATTTTTGATTCGATTCAAAAGAACGGTTTTTACGTCCGCGTGCCGAGCGGAAAACAGTTTTATCTCTACGTCCTGCAAACTATTGACGCAGCCGATGCCTCGCTCGGCGGCACCGCCATTCCCGTCACCCAGGAAAACGACGAACAATCCCCAACCAAATCACGACCATGAAAATGTTTTACCTCATTCCTCTTTTGTTTCTCTCCGCGTGTTCCACCACGCCGAAGTTGACACTGCGTCCACAGCAACCGCCAGCGACGAACGCCGACGGCATTCGTTATCCCGAAGTCTTCCACACCTATCACGTCGGACGCTACGCCGACCCGAATGACGATTTGATCATGCACGAGCAGCACGTCGTCTATCGCGTCGAGGAAAACACGCGCTGGGATTTTCATCCCGGCCCTGCTGACGGCAACCTGCCTGCGTTGCCGTCGCGTGACGCGGCGTTTGCCCCGGCCCCGGTCAACGATGCGATTCTGGCCGAGGTAAATTCGCAGCGGCTCGCCACCACTGAAATCATGATGCAGGCCCGAACGCTGTCAGCGGCGCTGGCACAATTCCAAACTGCGTTGCAGCAGACCAAAACGAATTTTCAAGAAACGGCGCGGTTGCGCGTCACGGTGAACGATATGAAACAGCGCCTCGACGCCCTTGAATCCGCCCAGGTGCAATCTCCGGCCACCAATCTTTCCACGACCAATGAACCGCCTGATCCGTTGAGTCCATGAAACATTTTGCCGGTTCAGCCAACCGGCAATTCTAAACAAACATAAACCATACAAACTCATTATGAGCACAAAACCAAAAACATCCGCGCCACCGAGCGCCAGCGGCAATGCCGCCCCAGCAGACGAACCCAACTTTCGGACCAACCCGGAAGTGGATGCGAAAATTGATGCCCACATCAAAGAGAACCCGAAGTATTGGAACTACATTCAAGCCATGCCTCGCGACCGGCTCGAACGCACGGTTGTTCTCAACGAAGTGCGCGAACTGGATCGCCAGCACCGGATGCGCGAGGGGATGATGAAACGCATCAATGCCAATCCTGCGCTCAAGAACGCATACGAAACGCTGGTGAAAGACCTGCCGGAAGACCAAAAGGAAGGCGTCATCGCCCAGATCGCCCGCACCGCGCGGCGGGCTGTCGCCCGCAATCAAGGCACGCAGCAACAAAGGCCGGAAGGTATTGGCGTCTGAAAACCAGCCCCCCGGCTTGATGCCGTGCCGCCAGCGTTCAGGTCGGGGGGAAATTCTTAACCGGCAATTTTGTGTTCGAGCAGAATTGCCGATTTGATTTCATCCGCAAAAGCCAGCGTCGGTGGATTATTGGGAAGCCCCTTCAAATCGAACTGGCCGACGACAAATCGAGGGCGGTTGACCCAATCAGAATGTTGGATTCGCACAATCCGATTCCAAATCAAGGTTTCCCAGCCGCCCATTCCAGAACAGGCGAGTTTCAGGGAAATACTTCCGCCATGGCCACCAAGAAAGCACGAAGGATTAAGGATTTTGCCGGATTAACGCGCGCACCCGGTCGTAATCAGGGCGGTCTGCGGTTGTGACCGGCATCGGATTGATTTGGGCAATTTTCGGCACCGCCCAGCGCCAGTGCTCCACATGGCCGTCGGCAAACGACAAATTGGCTCCTTGATCATGCCGGTTCGAGGGCATGTCCCACCATTGATTGGTATTGCCGTAATTCGCCGTCGGCATTCCAAAATGCGGGTCCAGCATCGTATCCTCGTTCTCGTCAATGAAGACCAAACATTGCGAAGAGTCTGGTCGGCTGATCTGGGAAATTTTATAAAAATTCGGAATGTGCGTCGCCAGCCAGGAGGTGGGATCGCCGTTGACTGACTGGCTCAAGTTGTAACTTCGGTTGCGCAGCTGTGCAAGCAGGGTGCCGCTCAAGCTGACCACCCTCGAAACGTCGGCGGGACAACGATACAAGGCCGTCGATCGTCCTG
>DATEGR010000440.1:0-12151 GCA_035279985.1 Verrucomicrobiia bacterium | reverse complement strand
CGCAGTGCGGCGACAATGTCGGCGTCCTGTTGCGCGGCACCAAGAAGGAAGAAGTCGAACGCGGCATGGTGCTCGCCAAGCCGGGCAGCATCACGCCGCACGTGAATTTCAAGGCGGAGGTTTACGTGCTGTCAAAGGAGGAAGGCGGCCGGCACACGCCGTTTTTTACGAACTATCGTCCGCAATTTTATTTCCGCACCAGCGACGTGACGGGCACGGTGACGCTGGCCCAGGGCGTCGAAATGGTGATGCCGGGCGACAATGTGTCGGTGCAAATTACTTTGATTGCGCCGGTGGCGATGGAGAAGGGCCAGCGGTTTGCCATCCGTGAAGGTGGCCGCACCATTGGCGCCGGTCGCGTGACGGAAGTCATCGCCTGAAAAGTTTTCAAATCCGGGAGCGCGGGACGACGAACCCCGCGGCTCCTTTTTTGTCCGAAATGAACGGGATTGGGCGGATACGGCAGTAGCTCAATTGGTAGAGTAGCGGTCTCCAAAACCGTTGGTTGGGGGTTCAAGTCCCTCCTGCCGTGCCAGCCGGAGCGGAATGGGGTTTTGGATGGCTGGATAAATGGATTGGTGGGTTGGTGATGGGTGAGTTGATCATTCATCCAATAATCCAATCATCCATGAATCCAATCTGTCATTGGAGAGGTGGCAGAGTGGTCTATCGCGGCGGTCTTGAAAACCGCTTTGGGTGAAAGCCCAACGGGGGTTCGAATCCCTCCCTCTCCGCCAGTCTTCGCGCGGAGCGAAGCGGAGTGCGAAGGCGGTCGCGCCATGGCGGAGCGAAACGGTGATTGGGGCGCTGTGCTTCGAGCTACGGCCCGGCAAGCCAGTAAAAAAGTAAAAAATTGTGAGCAGTTGGACCAACATTTTAATCTGGGCGGCGGTCATTGGCGCAGTCTTTGCCTACATGTGGTGGCAGGGGCAAATCAAGCGCCTGGCTGGTTATGTGCTGGAAACACGTGAAGAATTGAAGAAATGCTCGTGGCCAACCTGGGATGAGCTGAAAGGCTCAACGGTGGTCATCGCCATTTCCATTGGCCTGCTCGGCTTGTTTGTCTATGTCGTGGATAAAATCTTTTTTGCAATTTTATTTCAACTCTAAGCAACATGCGCAGCCAGTGGTTTGTCATCCATACCCTTTCCGGCCAGGAACAGAAGGTCAAGGAAAGCATTGAGAAACGCGTCAAGACCGACGAGATGCAGGACTTCATCAAGGAAGTCATGGTCCCGATGGAAAAGGTCGTCGAGGTGCGGAACCAAAAAAAGACGGTGTCGAGCCGCAAGTTGTGGCCGGGCTACGTGTTTGTGGACATGGTGTTGCTGGATGAAAACAACCGCATCATTGAGGAGCCATGGTACTTTATCAAGGAAACCCAGGGGGTGATCGGGTTTGTTGGCGGCGAGCCGCCGATACCGACGCCGGCGGCGGAAGTGGAGCAAATCAAGGCGCAAATATCCGCATCCGAGGAAACGGAGAAACCCAAGGTCAATTTTGAAGTGGGCGAGACCATTAAGATCAACAACGGGCCGTTCCTGAATTTCAGCGGGATCATCGAGGAAATTGATCCCGAACGCGGCAAGTTGAAAGTGACGGTGAACATTTTTGGACGTAACACGCCAGTCGAACTCGAATACTGGCAGGTGGAAAAGGCGTGATGAAAGTAACCGGCTGAATGAGTGATTCGTTAAATGAGCGATTGGCGGCTCGTTTAGCCGGTCACTGATTTGACTATTTTAACAATTTAACAAACAACATGGCAAAGAAAGTCACAGGCATCATCAAATTGCAGATTCCGGCGGGGCAGGCGAATCCCGCGCCGCCGGTCGGCCCGGCGCTCGGCCAGCACGGCGTCAACATCATGGGTTTCTGCAAGGAATTCAATGCGGCGACCCGGAGCGACGCGGGTCTCGTGATTCCGGTCGTCATCACGGTTTATCAGGACAAGTCGTTCACGTTTATCACCAAATCGCCGCCGGCATCTGTGCTTTTGAAAAAAGCCGCCGGGATCACCGCCGGTTCCAAGGAACCGAACAAGGAAAAGGTTGGCAAGGTGACGCGCAAACAGGTTTTGGACATCGTCAAAATGAAGTCAAAGGATCTGAATGCGAATTCGCCCGAGGCGGCGTTCCGGGTCGTGGCCGGCACCGCGCGGAGCATGGGGATTGAAGTCGTCGAATAAATTTAACAACCCGATTAAGATGAAAATTGAGCTTTTGAAGCAGGTGGGGAATTCCCCGGTTGCCATTCCTGATCTTAATTCCCAACTTAATCCAAACTAGAAACCGCGGGAGAGTTCCGGTGAGCGGGACTCGTTTGCACCGCACTCAATACAATGCCCAGTAAACGTTACAAAAAAGCGATCGAAGTCGTGGATGGCAAAAAGGCCTATCCGCTCAAGGAAGCCGTCGGCGTCCTGAGCAAATTTCCCAAAGCCAAATTCAACGAGACGATTGACCTCGCCTTCCGCCTGGGAGTGGACCCGAAACAGTCCGACCAGATGGTCCGCGGCACGGTGCCGTTGCCGCACGGCAGCGGCAAGACCGTCCGTGTGCTGGTGTTCGCCAAGAGCGGCGCGTCCGCCGACGCGGCCAAGGCCGCTGGCGCGGAATACGTCGGCTTTGAAGACATGATCAAAAAGTGCCAGGAAGGCTGGGCGGATTTTGATGTGGCGGTGGCCACGCCGGAAGCGATGGTTGAGGTGCGCAAGCTCGGCAAGGTGCTGGGGCCGCGCGGCCTGATGCCGAACCCGAAGACGGGCACGGTGACGGACGACACGGCCAGGGCCGTGAAGGAAGTCAAGGCCGGCCGCGTCGAGTTCAAAATTGACAAGGCGGGCAATGTGCACGTGCCCGTCGGCAAACTGTCATTTGCGGCGAACCAGATTGAGGAAAACGCGCGCGCGGTGATTGAAGCCGTGGCCAAGGCGCGTCCGCACAGCATCAAAGGCATTTACATCCATTCGTGCACGATTTCGGCGACGATGAGTCCGCCGGTGCGGGTGGACGTGCGGGAATTTTCAAACAATTAAGGAGGAATTGAACCATGCGTGCTGAGAAACAAATTTTAACGAAGGAGTACGTGGCGCGGCTGAACGGCTCGCCGTTCTTCATCGTGGTGGATTACCGGGGGCTGAAGGTCGCCCATCTGACGGAACTGCGCAAGCGCCTGGCGCAGGCGGGCGCGGAAATTCACGTGGTGAAAAATTCCCTTTTCCAGATTGCGGCCAAGGAAGCCGGTGTCAGCGAGTTAAATGGAGCGCTGGCCGGACAAATTGCCGTCGTCACGGGCCAGAAGGATATTTCCGCTGCCGCGAAGGCGCTGAAGAATTTCAACGCCGAATTCGACAAGCCGAAGTTCAAATTTGGCTATCTGAACAATCAACGGCTCGCAGAGGCGGCGATTAAAGCGCTGGCCGATTTGCCGAGCCTGGACGTTTTGCGCGCCACCTTGCTCGGCCTGTTGAACGGGCCGGCGACGAAACTGGCAACCTTGATCAATACCCCCGCGACACAACTCGCGCGCGTTATCAAGGCGAAGTCCGAGAAAAGTTAAAAATGTAAAAGGCAGGGTCGGCGCGCTGCGCCGACCGGACGCCGCAGTGCGGCGTTCCTGCCGGAAGATTTCGATTTGAGGTTTAACATTTCAAATCGGAGAAACAAACAAGAACAACGTAAATCGTCGGTTCACGGGCCGTGAACTGAAAACGCCGTGGCCGCGGCAACGACGAGACGAAAGAAAGGTAGAAGTTAGCAAAATGCCTGATATTGGAAACCTCGTAGAGGAATTGAGCAAGTTGACGGTGATTGAAGCCGCCGACCTGGTGAAGAAGCTGGAAGAAAAGTGGGGCGTGACTGCCGCCGCGCCGGTTGCGGTTGCGGCTGCCGGCGCTCCCGCCGGTGGCGCGGCTGCGCCTGCGGCGGCAAAGGACACGTTCGACGTGATTCTCATTTCCGCCCCGGCGGACAAGAAAATTGCCACGATCAAGGCCGTTCGTGAAGTGAAGGCTGGATTGGGTCTGGCGGAAGCCAAGGCGCTGGTGGAAGGCGCACCCAAGCCGGTGCTCGAAGGCGCCAACAAGGCGGATTCGGATGCGGCCAAGAAGAAGCTCGAAGAAGCGGGCGCAAAAGTGGAAGTCAAGTAAAGTTGAATTATATTGGGCGGCACCCGATAAGGGTGCCGCCCAAGCCCGCGATTTTGCGGGCAAAGGATTTAAACAATTACGAACAGCAGCAAACAGCAGTTCGGTTGGGCCGGCAGACCGTTGACCCCGACAGTGGAATTGTCGGGGTTGAACGCGGTGCGCCTGGCTTGTGTCGTTGAATAAAGAGTGTCGTTCCGGCGCTATTGCCGGCCAAACCAGAAAGTCCAAATGCCATCGCGAACCACAGAACGAATCAACTTCGGCAAGATCAAAGAAATTGTCGTGCCGCCGAACATGATTGAATTGCAGACCAATTCCTACAAGGAATTCCTGCAGGCGGACGCCTCGCCCAAGCGCCGCCAGAAGCACGCCGGCCTCGAATCGGTCTTCCGTGAGGTCTTCCCCATCGAGAGTTACGACGGCAAGTGCTCGCTCGATTATGATTCCTACGAAATCGGCGAACCCAAGGTGGACTGGCTGGAATGTTTGCGCGAGGGTTTGACCTACGGCGCGCCGCTTTATGTCACCTTCCTGCTCAAGGAAGAAGGCAAGAGCGCCAAGGAAGAAAAAGTGTTCATGGGCGAGCTGCCGCTGATGACGCCCCAGGGCACCTTCGTCATCAACGGTGCCGAGCGCGTCGTCGTGAGCCAGTTGCACCGTTCGCCGGGCATTGCCTTTGAAGCCACGCAGCATCCCAATGGCAAAATCCTGCACAGTTTCCGGGTCATTCCCGACCGCGGCTCATGGTACGAAGCGCAGTTTGACACCAGCGACCTGCTTTACGTTTATCTCGACCGCAAGAAACGCCGCCGGAAGTTTTTGACGACGACGTTCTTCCGCGCGCTGAGTTTTCTGGATGTCGAAGGCGGCATCGGCAAGGGCAAGGACAACGGCGAGAAGACCCGCGGCACCGATGAGGAAATCATCAAGCTGTTTTATGAAATTGAGGAGCTCACGGTCAAAGAAGCTGAGAAGCTTGAGGATTTGTCGAACCGCGTTCTGATTCAAGACGCCGTGGACGAAGAAAAGGGCCTCGTCGTGGCCCGCTCGTTCGAGCCGCTGTCGAAGGCCATCGTCAAACAGATCGCCGAACTGGGCGTCAACAAAATCAAGGTCGTAGACACGTCCTTGGACGAGGGCGTCATGATCAAATGCCTTAAGAAAGACCCGGCCAAAAACGAAGAGGAGGCGCTCAAAGATATTTACCGGCGGTTGCGTCCGGGGGATCCGCCGACCGCGGCGAACGCCCGGGCGCTGCTCAAACGCCTGTTCTTTGACCCGAAACGCTACGATTTGGGCCGTGTGGGCCGTTACAAAATCAACCAGAAACTCGGGCTGAAAGACAAGGAAGAGTCGCGCATTTTGACGAAGGACGATTTGATTGCGGCGACGAAATACCTGCTCCGGCTCAAAAAGGGCGAAGGTTCGCTCGACGACATTGACCATCTCGGCAGCCGCCGCATCCGCACCGTCGGTGAATTGCTGGCCAACCAGTGCCGCGTCGGATTGGCCCGGACCGAGCGCCTAGTCAAGGAGCGCATGACGCTGTTCGACCAGAGCGTCGAGGCGATGACGCCACAGAAGCTCATCAATCCCAAGGCACTGTCGGCGGTCATCCGCGATTTCTTTGGCCGCTCGCAATTGAGCCAGTTCATGGATCAAATCAATCCGCTGGCCGAATTGACCCACAAGCGCCGTCTCAGCGCGCTGGGGCCGGGCGGCTTGAGCCGCGACCGGGCGGGGTTCGAGGTCCGCGACGTACATCCGTCGCACTACGGCCGCATTTGCCCGATTGAAACGCCGGAAGGCCCGAACATCGGTTTGATTGCGTCGCTGGCCACCTTCGCCCGCATCAACGAATTCGGCTTCTTGGAAACGCCTTATCGCAAGGTGGAAAACGGCCGGGTGACCGAAAAAATCGAGTATCTCACCGCCGACCGCGAGGAACAATTCATCGTCGCGCAGGCGAATACCCTGATTGACGACAAGGGCCACTTCCTGAGCGACCGGGTCGTCTGTCGCGCCCGCAACGGTGATTTCATCGACGTCGAGCCGGCGCGGGTGAATTGCATGGATGTGTCACCCAAGCAACTGGTTTCGGTCGCCGCGTCATTGATTCCGTTCCTGGAGCATGACGACGCAAACCGCGCGTTGATGGGTTCCAACATGCAACGCCAGGCCGTGCCGTTGCTTGTGACCGAGGCGCCACTGGTCGCGACCGGGCTCGAAGACCGCGTCGCCCGCGACTCGCGCGCAGTGGTGGTGGCCGAGGAAAGCGGCAAGGTCGCCTCCGTCAACGGCAACCAGATCATCATCACCGATGACGGCAAATTGCCTGAAGGTAAAAAGAAGATTAAAAACGATCCCGAACATGGCATCTGGGTCTATCCCGTGCGCAAATTCATGCGGTCCAACGCCGCGACGTGCATCAACCAGAAAATCCTGGTGCACAAGGGTGAACATGTAAAAAAGGGCCAGATCATTGCCGACGGCCCGTGCACGCATGACGGTGAGCTCGCGCTCGGACGTAACGTGCTGGTCGCGTTCATGCCGTGGAACGGTTACAATTTCGAGGACGCCATTCTCATCAGCGAACGAATCGTGAAGGAGGACATTTTCACAAGCATTCACATTGATGAGTTTGAAGTCAGCGCGCGCGATACAAAGCTCGGGCCCGAGGAAATCACGCGCGACATTCCGAACCTGGGCGACGAGGCGCTGAAAAATCTCGGCACCGACGGCGTCATCCGCGTGGGCGCGGAAGTGAAGCCCGGCGACATTCTCGTTGGCAAAATTACGCCGAAATCCGAGACGGAACTCGCCCCGGAAGAGCGCCTGTTGCGCGCCATTTTCGGTGAAAAGGCTGCCGACGTGAAGGACACGTCACTCAAGGTCCCGTCCGGCACCTATGGCATCGTCATGGATGTCAAGGTTTCGTCCAAGAAGGACAGTGACCGCGTCAAGTCCGCCAGTTCCAGCGATGAACGCCGCCACTCGAAGCAAATCGAGGAGGACCACAGGAAGAAGACCGAGGAACTGCGCGACCAATTGACGGAGGCGCTAAGCAACATTCTGCTCGGTGAAAAAATCCCGCTCGACGTGGTCAATAGCGAGACCGGCGAAATCATCATCCCGGCCAATCGGAAGATCACCAAGACGCTGTTGCGCAAGCTGGCGACGGTCTATGACCGTATCGAGATTGATCCATCGCCCATCCGCAACAAAATCAACGAAATCATCGGGCAGTTTAAAAAGAAGTTTGATGATTTGCAGATGCAATACGACGAGGAAATGGAACGCGCCGAGGCGGGCGAAGGCGTGGAAGCCGGCATCGTCAAGTCGGTGAAGGTTTACATCGCGTCGAAGCGCAAACTGTCGGTCGGCGACAAGATGGCCGGCCGCCACGGGAACAAAGGCGTGGTGGCGCGCATCGTGAAGGAAGAAGACATGCCGTTCCTCACCGACGGAACGCCGGTGGACATCGTGTTGAATCCGCTGGGCGTGCCGTCGCGCATGAACGTCGGCCAGGTGCTGGAGACGCACCTCGGCTGGGCGGCAAGAATCCTGGGGATGAAATTTGCGACGCCGGTTTTTGACGGCATCAAAGAGAAGCAGATTCGCAGTTATCTCAAGGACGCATCACTGCCGGAACACGGCAAGACGCACCTGATTGACGGCCGCACGGGCGAGCCGTTCGATCAGGAAATCGTGGTGGGATACATTTACATGATGAAGCTGGGCCACCTGGTGGCCGACAAGATTCACGCCCGCGCGGTCGGGCCGTATTCGCTCGTCACCCAGCAGCCGCTGGGCGGCAAGGCGCAGTACGGCGGCCAGCGCTTCGGCGAAATGGAAGTGTGGGCGATGGAGGCTTACGGCGCCGCTTACACATTGCAGGAATTGCTCACGGTCAAGTCCGACGACGTGCAGGGCCGCACGCGCATTTACGAAAGCATCGTCAAGGGCGACAACGCGCTGGAGGCGGGCATTCCCGAATCCTTCAACGTGCTCGTCAAGGAAATGCAGTCGCTCGGCCTCGACGTGAAGGTCGGTTATTCCAATCCGATTGAACATGCCGCCGCCGGAAACGGCGAAGCGGCCGCAGCGTTGTCAACAGTCTAAAAAATATTTTTGTATGATCAGCACCAAAGAAAGCGCCCGCGAATTGCTCGGGCTGGACAAGGTAAACCAGGTGGATTACGTCGCGATTTCGGTCGCGTCGCCGGAAGCCATCCGTTCCTGGTCCAAGGGGGAGGTCAAGAACCCCGAAACCATCAATTACCGCACATTCAAACCGGAAAAAGGCGGCCTGTTCTGCGAACGCATTTTCGGCCCGGTCAAAGACTGGGAATGCTCCTGCGGCAAATACAAGCGCATCAAGCACCGCGGCATCGTCTGCGACCGTTGCGGCGTCGAGGTGACGCTCGCCCGCGTCCGGCGCGAGCGCATGGGCCATATTGAACTGGCCGTGCCCGTCTGCCACATCTGGTTCTTCAAGTGCATGCCGTCGCGCATCGGCCTCGTGCTCGACATGACGGCGCGCAACCTGGAACGCGTGATTTATTACGAGGATTACCTTGTGATTGATCCCGGCAACACAGCGCTGAAGCAGAACCAACTGCTCAACGAACATGAATACCGTGAGGCGCGTGAAACCTACGGCGCAGACGCGTTTCAGGCCAAGATGGGCGCCGAAGCCGTGCGCGACGCGCTGGCCAAGGTGGATCTGGCCAAGGGCGTGGACCACTTGCAGCAGGCCATGACTGAAACCAAGAGCAAACAAATCCGCAAGAAGCTCGCGAAGCGGATCAAGCTGCTCCAGGGGTTGCAGATTTCCAAGAGCCGCCCGGAATGGATGATTCTGACCGTCCTGCCGGTGATCCCGCCGGATTTGCGCCCGCTCGTGCCGCTCGAAGGCGGCCGGTTTGCCACATCCGACCTGAACGACCTGTATCGCCGGGTCATCAACCGGAACAATCGTCTCAAAACGCTGCTCCAGCTCAAGACGCCCGAGGTCATCATCCGTAACGAAAAGCGCATGTTGCAGGAGGCGGTGGACGCGCTGTTCGACAATGGCCGCCACGGCCGCCCGGTCACCGGCGCGGGCAATCGCTCGTTAAAATCCCTGAGCGACATGCTCAAGGGCAAGGGTGGACGCTTCCGCCAGAACCTGCTCGGCAAACGCGTGGATTATTCCGGCCGTTCGGTCATTGTCATCGGCCCCGAACTCAAGCTGAACCAATGCGGGTTGCCGAAGAAGATGGCGCTCGTGTTGTTCGAGCCATTCATCATCCGGCGCTTGAAGGAACTCGGTTACGTCCACACGGTGCGCTCGGCCAAGAAGATGATCGAGCGCCAGACGAAGGAAGTCTGGGACGTGCTCGAAGAAGTCACCAAGGGCCATCCGGTGTTGCTCAATCGCGCGCCGACGCTGCACCGGTTGTCGGTGCAGGCATTCGAGCCGCAACTTATCGAAGGCGAGGCCATCCGCATTCATCCGCTGGTGTGCACGGCGTACAACGCGGACTTCGATGGTGACCAGATGGCCGTGCATGTGCCGCTGTCGGTTGAGGCGCAGATGGAAGCGCGCCTGTTGATGATGGCGACGAACAACATCTTCAGCCCGTCGTCCGGCAAACCCATTATTACGCCGACGCAGGACATCACGCTCGGCTGTTATTATCTCACCGCCGAACCGCGTGTGCCGATGCCGTCGGACTCGAACAAACTGCCCCTGTTTGGCTCGAAGGACGAAGTATTGTTTGCCTACGGTGACGGTGCGTTGAAAACGCACGACCGCGTCCGCCTGGCCAATCCGGATTTGGGCCGGCAGACCGTTTTCGGCGACGCAAACAAGAAACTTATTGAGACGACCGTCGGGCGTGTGCTTTTCAGCGAAATCTGGCCGCCGGAACTCGGCTTTTACAACAAGGCCGCCGGCAAAAGCCACCTCGGCGATCTCATCTGGAAATGCTACAAGTTTGCCGGCCACGAAAAGACCGTGACCATGCTCGACAAACTCAAGGAACTCGGCTTCCGCGAGGCGACGAAGTCCGGCGTGTCCATCGGCATTGACGACATGATTGTGCCCAAGGAACGGGACGAACAGATTGACGCCGCCCAGAAGCAGATCCGGGAAGTTGAGAAACAGTATCGCAAGGGCGTCATCACGCCGGGCGAACGCTACAACAAGATTGTGGATATCTGGACCCATTGTACCGACCAGATTTCCGGCGTCATGTTCCGCACGCTCGAAGCCAACCAGGGCAAGAAGGAGTATAACCCGGTTTACCTGATGGTGGATTCCGGCGCGCGCGGCAACAAACAGCAGGTGCGCCAGCTCGCCGGGTTGCGCGGCCTGATGGCCAAACCCAGCGGCGACATCATCGAGAAACCGATTCTCGCGAACTTCCGCGAAGGCCTCTCGGTGTTGGAATACTTCATCTCCACGCACGGCGCCCGCAAGGGCCTGGCCGACACCGCGCTCAAGACGGCCGATTCCGGTTACATGACTCGCAAACTCGTGGACGTGGCCCAGGACGTCATCATCCAGGAGGCTGATTGCGGCACGTCGAACGGCATCTGGGTCTCGGCTGTGTACGAGGGCGAGGATGAAGTGGTCAAACTCGGCGACCGCCTCATCGGCCGGTTCGCGTGTGACGACACGGTGAACCCGACGAACCCGAAGGAATTCCTCATCCGCGCCAACGAGGAGATTGACGAAGAAAAGGCCAAACGCATTGAAAGCGCGGGTATTGAACGCCTGCGCATCCGCTCGGTGCTCACCTGCGAAAGCAAGCACGGCGTCTGCGTCAATTGCTACGGCCGCAATCTGGCGACCGGCGGCCTGGTCAAACTTGGCGAAGCGGTCGGCATTATCGCTGCGCAATCCATCGGCGAGCCCGGCACGCAACTCACGATGCGGACGTTCCACATTGGTGGCACCGCAGCCGGCGTGTTCAAGATTCCGCAAATCAAGGCCAAGTTCGAAGGGACGGTTCGTTACAACGACCTGCGCCTGGTGCAGCTTGAAGACGGCAACAACATCGTCCTGAACAAGAACGGATCGGTGTCCATTCTCGCCGGAGACGGCCGTGAGCTGGAAAACCACAACATCGTCGTCGGCTCGGTCATTTCCGTGCCGGACAACGGCCAGGTAAAGAAGGGTGAGACCTTTGTGCAATGGGACCCGTACAACGTGCCGATTCTTTCCGAGAAAGCCGGCAAGGTGAAGTTCCACGACATCATCGAAGGGGTGACGATGAAGCAGGAAATGGACGAGACCACCGGCCAGGAAGCCATGGTCGTCATCGAGCACAAGGAGGATTTGCACCCGCAAATCATCATCAGCGGTGCGGATGGCGAGGTGGTGGCGAATTATCCGATTCCTTCCGGCGCGCACATTGTGGTCAAGGAACGCGACGACATCTTTCCCGGCACGTTGCTGGCCAAGACACCGCGCAAGATGGCCAAAACCAAGGATATCACCGGCGGTCTGCCACGCGTGGCCGAATTGTTCGAGGCCCGGCGTTCGAAGGACGCGTCGGAAATCTCGAAGATTGACGGCATTGTGGACTTTGGCGCGAGCGTGCGCGGCAAGCGCTGCATCGTCATTAAGGACCCCCAGACCCAGGTCGAGGAGGAACACCTCATTCCGATTGGCAAGCACGTCATCGTCTTCAAGGGCGACATGGTGAAGAAGGGCCAGCAATTGACCGAAGGCCCGATTGACCCGCACGAAATCCTTGAGGTCTGCGGCCCGCAGGAATTGCAGGAGCACCTCGTCAGCGAAGTGCAGGAGGTTTACCGCCTCCAGGGCGTCACCATCAATGACAAACACATCGAAATCATCGTGCGCCAGATGCTGCGCAAGGTGCGCATTACCGAGCCCGGGGACACGGCGTTCCTTTGGGGCGAACAGGTGGACAAGCTCGAGTTCGAAGAAGAGAATGCGCGCGTTGAGAAGATGGGCGGCAAGCCCGGTGAGGCACAGCCGGTGCT